>NZ_JBYCLB010000683.1:0-4519 GCF_057473705.1 Mycobacterium sp. TH-M15
ACGGCGTAAACAACAGCGTTACGAGAGGTCATAGGTGATCCGACGGCGGAAGTAGGCATGCTGAACGACGGTGACGCCAACCAGGATGACGAACAGAACCAGTGACATCACCGCAGCGCGTCCGATCGCCGCCGCGCCGAACGCCTCGGCGTAGATCCGGTGCGCGATCAGGTCGGTGCGCCCGCCCGGCCCGCCGCCGGTCAGCGCGTAGACCGTGTCGAAGACCTGTGCCGCACTGACGATCCCGGTGACCAGCACGAAGAACATGGTCGGCCGCATCATCGGCAGGGTGATCCGCCGGAACCGCTGCCAGCCGGTCGCGCCGTCGGTGGTGGCCGCGGCGTGCAGCTGCGGCGGGATCGCCAGGATGCCGGCCAGGAAGAACAGCGCCACGTAGCCGACGTTGGTCCACACCACCACCGCGGCGACCACCGGCAGCGCCAGGCCGGGATCGGTGAGCCAGTCGATCTGCCGGCCGGCCAGCGTGCTCACCGCGCCGTCGGTGGGCGCCAGGATCCAGTGCCACAGCACGGCGATCGCCAGCGGGGCGCAGATCCACGGCAGCACGTAGACGGTGCGGAACAGGCCGCTGCCGGGCAGTTCGCGGGCCAGCATCGCCGCCACCGCCAGGCCGAGCAGCGTCTGCACCGGCACCACGATCGCCACGAACGCGATGGTCACCAGCAGCGAGTTGCCGAACGTCGGGTCGGTCAGCACCGAGCGCCAGTTCTCCCCGCCGACGTAGCTGATCGGCCCGAGCAGGTCCCAGCGGTGCAGGCTCAGCCAGACCACCACCAGCATCGGCAGCAGCAGGAACACCAGCACGCCGAACAGGCTGGGCGCCAGCAGCGCGTACGCCAGGGCGGTGGATCGGGCACGGCGCATGGCTGCTATTAAAGCCGGTTTCGGCGTCCGGCCATTACCGTGGAGGGGTGACGCCCCGCCGGGAGATCGACGCCGACTTCCTCGCCCTGCCCCGCCAGCAGCTCGCCGACGCGGCCCTGTCTTCGGCTCGGGCCGCCGGGGCCGGCCACGCCGACCTGCGGATTCACCGGATCGTCACCGAGACCATCCGGCTGCGCGACGGCGAGCTGGAGGCCTCGGTGGTCAGCCGGGAGCTCGGGTTGGCGGTGCGGGTGATCGTCGACGGCACCTGGGGCTTCGCCTCGCACGCCGAGCTGACCCCGGCCGTCGCCGCCGATACCGCGCGCCGCGCCGTCGCGGTGGCGACCACGTTGTCGGCGCTGAACCGGGAACGCGTCGAACTGGCGGCCGAGCCGGTGTACTCCGACGCCAGCTGGGTCTCGGACTACCGCATCGACCCGTTCGAGGTGCCGACCGCCGAGAAGATCGACGTGCTGGAGGACTACTCCGGCCGGCTGCTGGCCGCTAGGAACGGGGGAGTCGGCGTCGACCACGCCTCGGCCGCGCTGACCACGGTCAAAGAGCAGACCTTCTACGCCGACGCCTTCGGTTCGTCGATCACTCAGCAGCGGGTGCGGCTGATGCCGGTCTGCGAGGCGGTCACGGTCGGAACCGAAGGCGGTGGATTCGAGTCGATGCGCACCCTGGCACCGCCCACCGCCCGCGGCTGGGAGGCGGTCGCCGGCGACGAGGTGTGGAACTGGTCGGCCGAGCTGGCCGAACTGCCGACGCTGCTGGCCGAGAAGGTGAAGGCGCCCAGCGTCGACTCCGGCCGCGCCGACCTGGTGATCGACCCCACCAACCTGTGGCTGACCATTCACGAATCAATCGGCCACGCAACCGAATACGACCGGGCTATCGGCTACGAGGCCGCCTACGCCGGCACCTCGTTCGCCACCCCGGACAAACTCGGCACGCTGCGCTACGGCTCGCCGGTGATGACCGTGACCGCCGACCGCACGGTCGGGCACGGGCTGGCCAGCATCGGGTACGACGACGACGGGGTGGCTGCCCAGAGCTGGGACCTGGTGCGCGACGGGATCTTCGTCGGCTACCAGCTGGACCGGGTGTTCGCCCCCAGACTCGGCCAGGCCCGCTCCAACGGCTGTTCCTACGCCGATTCGCCGCACCACGTCCCGATTCAGCGGATGGCCAACGTCTCCCTGCAGCCGGGCCCCGACGACGTCACCACCGCCGATCTGATCGCCGAAGTCGAGGACGGCATCTACGTCGTCGGCGATAAATCCTGGTCGATCGACATGCAGCGGTACAACTTCCAGTTCACCGGGCAGCGGTTCTTCCGGATCCGGGACGGCCGGCTGGACGGGCAGCTGCGCGACGTCGCCTACCAGGCCACCACCACCGACTTCTGGAACGCGATGGAGGCGGTCGGCGGGGCATCGACCTGGCGGCTCGGCGGCGCGTTCAACTGCGGCAAGGCCCAGCCCGGTCAGGTGGCCGCGGTCAGCCACGGCTGCCCGTCGGCGCTGTTCCGCGGCGTGAACGTGCTCAACACCCGCGCCGAGGGCGGCCGATGATCCCCCCGCAGCAGGCGGTCGACATCGCCCTGGCCGCCGCCGCCGATTCGGCGGTGTCGCAGACCGTCGTGCTGGTCACCGACCGCAGCGAGGCGTCGCTGCGCTGGGCGAACAACTCGATGACCACCAACGGGGTGTCGACCAGCCGGACCATCACCGTCATCGCCATCGCGTCCGACGACGAGGGGCCGCGGATCGGGTCGCTGTCCTCCACCGAGGTCGACCCCGCGCTGATCCCGGATCTGGTGGCGGCAGCGACGGAGGCGGCCGCCGACGCCCCGGACGCCCGGGACGCCGCGCCGCTGCTGACCGGTGCTGGGGCGCCGGCGGACTGGGACGACCCGGCGCCCGGCACCGGGCCCGAGGTCTTCGCCGGCCTGGCCGCGCCGCTGTCCCGGGGCTTCGCCGGCACCGACCGGTTGTACGGCTTCGCCCGGCACGAGGTGGCGACGACGTTCCTGGCCTTGTCGACCGGGCTGCGCCGCCGCTACACCCAGCCCACCGGATCGGTGGAGTTCAACGCCAAACGCGGCGACGCCAGTGCCTGGGCCGGGATCGCCACCCCGGACTTCGTCGACGTACCCGCCGACGCGCTGCTGGAGCAGCTGTCCACCCGGCTGGGTTGGGCGAAGCGCACCGTCGACCTGCCGGCCGGCCGTTACCAGACCCTGATGCCGCCGTCGACGGTGGCCGACCTGATGATCTACCTGGCCTGGACGATGAGCGGCCGCGGCGCCCAGGAGGGCCGCACCGCGCTCGCGGCCCCCGACGGCGGAACCCGGGTGGGGGAGCGGCTCACCGACCTGCCGCTGACCCTGTACTCCGACCCGAATGCGTCGGGGCTGCGGGCTGCGCCGTTCCTGACCGCGGCCAGTTCCTCGGAGACGGTCTCGGTCTTCGACAACGGCCTGGACATCGGCCGGGTGGACTGGATCCGCGACGGGGTGATCAACGCGCTGGCCTACCCGCGGGCCGCCGCCGCCGAGTTCGACGCCCCGGTGGCGGTGGCCGCCGACAACCTGCTGATGACCGGCGGTGCGGCCACCCTGGAGGAGATGGTCGCGGCCACCGAGCGTGGCCTGCTGCTGACCACGCTGTGGTACATCCGGGAGGTCGACCCGACCACGCTGCTGTTGACCGGGCTGACCCGCGACGGCGTCTACCTGGTGCAAGACGGCGCGGTGCGTGCGGCGGTGAACAACTTCCGGTTCAACGAGAGCCCGCTGGACCTGCTGCGTCGCGCCACCGAGGCCGGGGTCGCCGAGCCGACGCTGCCGCGAGAGTGGGGGGACTGGGCCACCCGGGCGGCGATGCCGAGCCTGCGGGTCCCGGACTTCCACATGTCGTCGGTGAGCCAGGCGCAGTAGGGCGGCTGCGCTCCGGTGCACCCGATCCCGGTAGATTCTGGCTATGTCGTTCGCCCGGTCATGGAAGGAAATCTGATGAGCCCGAAAGTCGAGCAGCTGCAGTTTCAGGCGGAGGCCCGGCAACTGCTGGACCTGATGGTCCACTCGGTGTACTCCAACAAGGACGCCTTCTTGCGGGAGCTCATCTCGAATGCCTCCGACGCGCTGGACAAGCTGCGGCTGGAGGCGTTCCGCAACAAGGAACTCAACGTCGACACCACCGATCTGCACATCGAGATCGAGGTGGACCGCGACGCGCGCACCCTGACCGTCCGTGACAACGGCATCGGCATGAGCCGCGCCGAGGTCGTCGACCTGATCGGCACCCTGGCCAAATCCGGCACCGCCGAGCTGCGTCAACAACTCCGGGAAGCCAAGAACGACGCCACCTCCGAGGAGCTGATCGGCCAGTTCGGCATCGGCTTCTACTCGGTGTTCATGGTCGCCGACAAAGTTGAGCTGCTGACCCACAAGGCCGGCGAGAGCGAAGCCGTCAAGTGGGCGTCCAGCGGCGACGGCAGCTACACCATCGAAGCGGTCAAGAAGGCGCCGCAGGGCACGTCGATCACCTTGCACCTCAAGCCCGAAGACACCGAGAACGAGCTGCACGACTACACCGCGGACTGGACGATCAAAAGCCTGGTCAAGAAG
>NZ_JBYCLB010000684.1:0-4750 GCF_057473705.1 Mycobacterium sp. TH-M15
AAACGCCGCAGGTGATACCGAAGCGCCGACGAGGGCCCAACACTAGTCTTTGACCGTCACCTCCCGATCGAGGTTTCCGGGCGGTCGGCTGCGCCCACCTCATCCAATCAGCAACGTCTGCGTCGCCACCCCCACGGCACCACCCTGATCACCCACCGTGGTGAACGCCATCGCCCCACCCCCGGGCACCGCGGTGGTCGCCGAGTCCAGGCAGACCCACTCGCCGACCGGATCACGGTCTAGCACAACCGACAGATCGCAGTTGATCGCCGGATGCTCGGCCGGCGGCACGCAGACGCTGATCCCGCTGCCCGAGTCGACCACCGTCAGCACCCGCTGCCACGGCGTCATCGCCTCGCCGGCCACCAATAAAACCGTCGGCCGGGTCCAGGCCCGCGCCGGGCCGAGCTCACCGAACCCGCCGCGCTCGAAGCACCAGTCGATCGCCGACAGGTAGCCGTCCCGGTACCAGCCCTCCGGAAACGGAATGTCCTGGGCGACCAGTGGCACCGACGCGCCGGTCACCTCGCCGGCCGGCCGCTGCGCCGGGAAATCGGCCGGCACCACCGCCAGCCGCCACGCTCGCGCAACCAGCACGGTGCGGCCGCCGGCGACCGCACTCGCCTGCAGCAGCTCCACCCGTTTGCCGGGGCGGATCACCTCAACGGTGATCTGCAGCGGCACCACCGGCACCGGCCCGAGGATGTCCACCGCGATCCGGCCCAACCGGTGCCCGTCGCGCGGCTGATGCCGCTCGATCTGGCGGGCCAGCAACGCCGACGGCGGCCCGGCATGCTGCGCCTGCGGCCCCCACGGCCCGCCGGTCCACGGCGAACTGTCGAAGACGCCCTCGTCGATCTGGGTATAGAACGCCTCGGCGACCACGGAAACGACGCTAACCGAGACCACAGCGAAAAGCGGTGTCGTTGCTCACACCAGCCGCCCACAAACCCGCCACACCCCGCCGATCGGCTAAGCTCTCCAACAACGTCGGCGCCACCACCTGGCCGACAACGTCGTGGAATGTGTCATCATCCACCGGCCCCGGCTCGATACACCCAAGCCGGAATCCCCGATGATTCGTGCGAAGCACGAGCTCTTCTCGCGGCGATCGATTTTGCCCACCGGCAATCTCGCCACCCTGTGCCGACCGCCGACAAGGCGAAGTACGCCGAAAACCCGGCAGGCACACCGATGCCCGAAAGGCACCCGAAAAACATGACCCCCCAACCGAACTTCGCCGACCTCGGCGTGCCCGCCCCGCTGGTGGCCGCGCTCACCGCGGGCGGCATCACCGCCCCGTTCCCGATCCAGGTCGACACCCTGCCCGACACCCTGGCCGGGCGCGACGTGCTCGGCCGCGGCAAGACCGGCAGCGGCAAGACGCTGGCGTTCTCCATCCCGCTGGCCGCCCGGCTCACCGCGACCGGCCGGCGCAAAGCCCGCCCGACCGGGCTGGTGCTGGCCCCCACCCGGGAGCTGGCCACCCAGATCACCGCCACCCTGGCCCCGCTGGCGCAAGCCCGCGGCCTCACCGTCACCACCATCTTCGGCGGGGTCTCCCAGACCCGGCAGGTGGCCGCGCTGAACGCCGGTGTCGACATCGTGGTGGCCTGCCCGGGCCGACTCGAAGACCTGATGCGCCAGCAGCTGATCAGCCTGGACGCGGTGGCCAGCACCGTGCTCGACGAGGCCGACCACATGGCCGACCTGGGCTTCCTGCCCGGCGTCACCCGAATCCTGGCGGCCACCCCGGCCACCGGGCAGCGGCTGCTGTTCTCGGCCACCCTGGACAACGGGGTGGACAAGCTGGTGAAGCGCTTCCTGCGCAACCCGGTGTCGCACGCCGTCGACGAGGCCACCTCCCCGGTGCCGGCGATGACCCACCACGTCTTCCACGTCACCGGCGCCGACGCCAAGAAGGAGCTGGTGCACCGGCTGGCCTCCGGAACCGATCGGCGGATCCTGTTCCTGCGCACAAAGCATCAGGCCCGCAAGCTGGCCCGCCAGCTCACCGAGAACGGCATCCCGTCGGTGGACCTGCACGGCAACCTCTCGCAGAACGCCCGCGACCGCAACCTGGCCGCGTTCACCGACGGCACCGCCCGGGTGCTGGTGGCCACCGACATCGCCGCCCGCGGGGTGCATGTCGACGATGTCGGCCTGGTGGTGCACGTCGACCCGCCCGCCGAGCACAAGGCCTACCTGCACCGCTCCGGGCGCACCGCGCGGGCCGGCAGCGCCGGCGACGTCGTCACCATCGTGCTGCCCGAGCAGCGCAAGGACACCTCGGTGCTGCTGCGCCAGGCCGGCATCAGCGCCCGCCCGCAGGAGGTCACCGCGCAGTCCGGCTCGGTGACCGCGCTGGTCGGCGAGGTCGCCCCGTATCAGGCGCCCGCGCCCAAACCGGCCACCCCGACGCCCGGTTCCGGCACCCGGTCGCGGCGGCGCCGCCCCGGTCGCGGCGGGCAGAGCGGCGGGCAGAGCGGCGGGCAGACCCAGACAAACCGCCACCAGCAGGCAGCGCCGGCCACCACCGGGCAGCGCCGGCGTCGCCGCCCGAACCGCTCCGGGGCACCCCGGCCCGCGCGGTAGGTCGGCGACGCCTCGGTACTGTCTGGGTGTTCCAGCGCGCAGGTGAAAGCGGACCCGAATGGCACCCCGACGGTCGATCAAAACCCTGGTTGTCCGTTCGATCCTCGCGCTCTTCGTCACCGCGGTCATGATGGGCACCTACCTGATCGCCCGGGCCCACCCGGCGCGCGAACTCATCCCGCTGCCGACCGCGAACCGCATCGGCCCGGGCACCGGGATCGACGTCACCCGCGCCGATGGCACCGGCGGGATGAGCTGCACCGCCGGCTTCCTGGTGCGCGACAAGGACGGCCAGCCGGGGCTGCTGGCGGCCGGTCACTGCAACGAGACCCGGTCACCGGGCGAGGTGGCCATCCATCACGGCGGCCTCAAGGTGTACCCGACCATCGGCCGGTTCACCCAGAGCGTCTACAGCGGCGACGACTGGGACGACTACGACATCGCCTGGATCGCCCTGGGCCAACCCGGGAAAGTCCCGCTCTCCGCCGACGTCGACGGGCACCCGGTGGTCGGTGTCGCCGAGCAGGTGCAGGTGGGCGACGTGCTCTGCCACTACGGGGTGCGCAGCGGCGAGTCGGTCTGCGGGCCGGTGGTGGTCAGCGAGGAGAACAAGGTGCGCTTCGCCGCCACCGGACGCTGCGGCGACTCCGGCGGCCCGGTCTACCGACTCCGGGCCGACGACGCTGCGGAGGCGGTCGGGGTCTACATCGAGGTGTCCAACGGCGACGACTCGAAGCCCAGCTGCGACGAGCCGCACAAGTTCTCGATCGCGCAGGTGATCAAGCCGTGGCTGCGGGCGTGGGAGCTGACCCTGGTCACCACCTGACGTGTGATTGCCGCCGGGCCGCAAGTAGCGACCGGCGCCACGGAGTCGCGAAAGTCCCGATCCTTCGTGATCACAACGCGGTCTTGCACACGCGCGGCATCGATCACCTGTGCGTCGGAGGATGCATTCCCACCCGGGACCTTGCTGACTATCCAGACCTTGAGCGTGAGGATCTTCTGGCCGCATTAGATCCCGATGCCCGCCAGGGCCGTCACGGGCAGAGCCGGCGCAGCGCGGCGGTGAAATCCGGCAGCCGGTAGGTGCCGGAGAGCGCACCCTCGACCGCGCGCCGCGCCTCGTCGACGCCGACGCCTTTGCGGCGCGCGCCGTAGAGCGCGGCGACGGTCGGCGTGCGGCTGTGCGCCCGCACGCAGTGCACGAAGACCGTCGTGCCGTCGGCCCGGAACCGCTCGACGGCGCGCACCGTGTCGGCGAGCACGAAGTCCAGGTTGGCGTTCGCGCCGTCCTGGTCGATCAGCCGCACGTCGAGCTGCTCGACGCCGGCCGGCAGGTCGGCGTCGGCGACCTGGCAGAGCGACACCACCGCGCCGACGCCGTCCGGCAGCGACCGCAGTGCCTTCACCCCGCCCAGGTAGACGCCGTCGTCGAACGGGTGGGCGACCACCGGCGACGTCGGCGAGATGCGTGAGTAGCCGAAGTCGAACCGGTCCGGGGCACCGCCGCGGGCGATCGCCCCGGCCAGCCACACCAGGCCGCGGATGTTCAGTCCCGGCCAGCCGTGCAGCCGCAGCCGCCACTGCGCCGGCACCGCCGACGCGCCGTAAGCCGCGCCGAGCAGCCCACCGGCGATCGCGGCGACGGTGTCGGTGTCACGTCCGCCGCGCACCGCGGCCTGCAGCGCCAGCCGCAGGTGATCGGCGCGGAACGCCCCGGCCGCCGGGTCGTCGGCCGGCACCGGGGTGGTCGCGATCGCCGACCAGGCCGCCTGCAACGCCTCCACCACCCGGCCGTTCTGCGAGAAGGCGGCCGGCGTCGAGCGCTCCGCGGCGTCCAGCAGCCCCGCCCACCGGTCCCGGGCGGCCGCGTCGAGCCGCGCCAGGCCGACCCGCACGTTCAGCTCGCCGGTGCGCACCGCGTGCCGGATCGCCGCGCACCACAGCACGCAGGCGTCGGCGTTGTCCGGTTCGTGGTGGGTGAGCGCGCTGATCGCCCGGGCCGCCTGGGCCAGCTCGCCTTCCTGGTCGTCGTCGAGATAGGCCAGCGCCACCGGGGCGGTGCGCATCAACGACCCGTTGCCGGCGCTGCGGCCGGTCTCGGCGTGCGCCGCTGCCGCCGCCGCCCGGGCGGCCGCGGCCGACCGGCGGCGGG
>NZ_JBYCLB010000685.1:0-2392 GCF_057473705.1 Mycobacterium sp. TH-M15
TGCGGGAAGTCGATGCCACGGGGTACCGCCATCGCGAGTACCGCCGAGGAGGCGCACTCGATCCGGCCGGCCGCTGCGGCGGTGCGCGGAGCGACAGCGCCGACCAGGCGGGCGAGTCCCGCCGGCGGGACGGCAATGACCACCGCGTCGGCATGCCATTCGGCACCGCCAGCGTCCCGGAGCCGCCAACCTTGCCCGGCGGTGTCGATGCCGTCGATCGCGGCCTGCACCCAGTCGATCCGGCTGCGGCGAACCAGTTCGTCGACCAGCACGGTGTATCCCCCACCCACCGCACCGAAGATCGGGCCGGCGGTGATGCTGGTGAGAGCTTGCCGGACCGCGTCCGTGACGCTCGTGGCGCCGGCATCGAGGCCCGCGGCCAGGGCGGGTGCCGCCGAACGAAGGCCGATGGTCGCCGCCGACCCCGCGTAGACACCGCTGAGCATCGGATCCACCGACCGGGCCACCACCTGCTCGCCGAACCGGTCGCCGATCAGGTCGCCGACGGCCGGGTCGGCGCCGGGCTGCCAACTCAACGGTTGATCCTGCTCGGCCGCGATCCGAGCGAGGGTGGCGTCGTTGACCAGGCCGGCCATCGACTCCGCCGACGAGGGGATGCCGGTGAGCGTTCCCGCCGGCAACGGATGTAGCCGCGCCTGGCTGTAGATCAGCGGGCGCGCCCCCGTAGTGCCGAGTTGTTCGTTCGCCAGGCCCAGTTCGGCCAGCAACGCCGGCATTTCGGGTCGTCGTACCACGAACGCTTCGGCGCCGACATCGACGGCAACTCCGCCGACCTGCTCGGTGCGCAGCACTCCACCGAGCCGGTCTGAGGGGTCGAACAGCGTGATGCTCGCCTGCTCACCGGCGCTCTGGCGCAACCGGTACGCCGCGGTCAGACCTGAAATGCCGCCGCCGACAACACAGTACGAGCGTCCGATGGAAGTCATAGCGAATGGATCAGCGCTACCAGGTCGGTGAGTATCGCCGGGTCGGTCTCCGGCAGCACGCCGTGGCCGAGGTTGAAGATGTGCCCGGCCGCGCCGGCGTCGACAGCGCGTCGCCCGTCGTCGACCACCGTGCGCGCCACGTGCTCGACGGTCGGCCAGCCGGCCAACAGCACCGCCGGATCGAGATTGCCCTGCAACGACTTACCGCTGTCGACCCGCGCGGCTGCATCAACCAGCGACGTCCGCCAGTCGACCCCGACCACCGTCGCTCCGGCGGCCGACATGGCACCCAGTAGTTCGGCGGTGCCGACGCCGAAGTGCGTCATCGGAACACCCCGGTCGGCCAGTGCGGCGAACACCCGCGAACTGTGTGGCAGCACGTAGCGGCGGTAGTCCGCCAACGACAGCACACCGGCCCAGGAATCGAACACCTGAATCGCGTCCACCCCGGCGTCGAGTTGAACCCGCAGGAAGCCGATCGTCAACTCGGTCAACTTCGCCATCAGCGCGTGCCAGCAAGCCGGCTCGGACAGCATCATCGCCTTGGTTCTGGCGTGGTTACGGCTCGGACCGCCCTCGACCAGGTAGGACGCCAGCGTGAACGGCGCACCGGCGAAGCCGATCAGCGGCACCTCGGCCAGCTCGCCGACCAGCAGCGAGACCGCGTCGGCAACCGGTTGCACCCCGGCCGGATCCAGCGGCGCCAAGGCGTCGACGTCGGCAGCAGTGCGGACCGGCGCCGCGATCACCGGTCCGACATCGGCAACGATGTCCACGTCGACACCGGCGCCACGGAGCGGAACCACGATGTCGGAGAACAGGATTGCGGCGTCGACGTCGTGACGGCGGATCGGCTGTAGCGTTATCTCGGCGATCAGCTCGGCGTTGTAGCAGGCTTCCATCTTGGTGTTCTGCTTGCGCAATGCACGGTATTCCGGCAGCGAGCGTCCCGCCTGGCGCATGAACCACACCGGCACCCGGTTAGGTTTGCGGCCGGCGGCGGCGGCCAGATACGGCGAATCGGGAAGCGTGCGGCGGTCACTCATCAGGCTCAATGCTGCCACGACGGGCGAATCGGCGGGCGCGGCGGGCAGCGCCGCGGCACATGCGTAATCTCGTCGTCGGTAATGCCCGCGAGCCAATCGCCAGGAGCCCGGATGCCAGTTCGCCGACCCGCAGTCAGCTACGACGAGTTCCCCAGCCTGCGGGTCGAACGCGCCGAGCACGGCGTGCTGCACGTGATTCTCGACTCGCCGGGACTCAACTCGGTCGGCCCGCAGATGCACCGCGACCTCGCCGACATCTGGCCGGTCATCGGTCGTGACGCGGGTGTGCGCGCGGTGCTGGTCCGCGGCGAGGGCAAGGCGTTCTCCTCGGGCGGCAGCTTCGATCTGATCGACGAGACGATGGGTGAATTCGACGACCGGATGCGCATCATGCGCGAG
>NZ_JBYCLB010000686.1:0-5406 GCF_057473705.1 Mycobacterium sp. TH-M15
CCAGTGCAAAGTCAACCGCAGCCTTGAGGTAGCCACCGGGATTTCCCAGGTCGTGTCGCGAGCCGTGATGGACGACGACGTGCACCGGGTGGCCTTCGGCGATCAGCAGCGCGATCGCGTCGGTGAGCTGCACCTCGCCACCGGCGCCCCGGGGGATCCGGCGCAGCGCGTCGAAGATGGCCCGGTCCAGCACGTAGCGACCGGCCGCCGCCAGCCCCGAGGGGGCGTCCCCCACCGTCGGTTTCTAGACAATGACCATTACCCGGAGCACGTCGGGGTCGTCGCCACCCGGCACCGGCTGCACGTCGAACACCCCGTAGGCGCTCACCTCCTCCGGTGTGACCTCGATCGCGCACAGCACGGTGCCGCCGAGCCGGGCCCGCACCCCGGACATCGTCTCCAGCACACCGGTCGGCAACACCAGGTCGTCGGGGAGCAGCACCGCGACCGCGTCTTCGTCGGGGGAGAGCCGCGGCTCCACGCAGCCGATGGCGTGGCCCAGCCCGAGCGGCTCGGCCTGCACCACCGACTCCACCTTGATCAGCCGCGGCGCCCGGCGCACCTTGGCCAGCATGGCCTCCTTGCCGCGCGCCTCCAGGGTGCCCTCCAGCACCAGGTCCTCGACGAAGTGCGCGACGACGCCGTCCTTGCCCTCGGAGGTGACGATCACCAGCCGTTCCGCGCCCGCCTCGGCCGCTTCGGCCGCGACCAGTTCGATCCCCGGGGTGTCGACGACGGGCAGCAGCTCTTTGGGCACCGTCTTGGTGGCCGGCAGAAATCGGGTACCCAGGCCGGCCGCGGGCACGACTGCCGTGCGCGGGATCGGAACCGATGGACCAGACATCGATCACACGATAGCCGCAGGCAGCCCTCGAACCCCGGACTGGCGGGTCCAACACCGATGCTGGGAGGGTTAAAGCCATGGCCACTCCCGCAAAGCCGGCGCTGCGCGAACGGCTGCTGGCCGCCCGCCGCGGGGTCGACGCCGAGGTCCGCGCCGCCGAAGCACGAGCGCTGCGTCGGCACCTGGACGCACTGGCCGTCGACGGCGACACCGTCTGCGCGTACGTGCCGGTGGGCAGCGAGCCGGGCTCGATCGCGATGCTGGACACGCTGCTGGGCCGCGGGCTGCGGGTGTTGCTTCCGGTGGTGCAGGCCGGTGGCCCGGACGCGCAGCCGGCGCTGCACTGGGGCGAGTACCGGCCGGGCGCCCTGGTGCCGGCCCGGTTCGGCCTGCGGGATCCGGCACCGCCGTGGCTGCCGCCGGCGGCGCTTGCCGAGGCCGGGGTGGTGATCGTCCCGGCGCTGGCCGTCGACCGCCGCGGGGTGCGGCTGGGCCGCGGGGCCGGGTGCTACGACCGGACGCTGCCGCTGCGGCGGCCGGGAGCCCGGTTGATCGGCCTGGTCCGCGACCCGGAGCTGCTCGACGAGCTGCCCGCCGAGCCGCACGACGTGCCGATGACCGACGCGCTCACCCCGGGACGGGGTGTGGTCCGGCTGGCGCAGCCGGAGCGGCCCGGAATGACCCCGGCCGGCTAACGGTTCTAGCACTTAGCGCGGTAGAGTGCTAAATCGATTGGCCAATTTCTGGAGGTTTCGGTGCCGACTTACAGCTACCGGTGCACGGACTGCGACAACCGCTTCGACGTGGTGCAATCCTTCAGCGACGACGCCCTGACCGCCTGCGACCAGTGCTCTGGACGGCTGCGCAAGCTGTTCAGCCCGGTCGGCGTGGTGTTCAAAGGCAGCGGTTTCTACCAGAACGACAGCCGCGCGGCACGCAAGACGTCCACCACCGGTTCGGCGAAACCGGGCGCCTCGGCCGGCTCGGCGGAGAAAGCCAGCTCCGACGGCAACGGCTCCGGCGGCACGTCCGGCACCGAGAAGAAGACGTCGACCACCGCCGACTCGTCCGCGGCAAAGGCGTCGAGCAGCTCCGTGTCCAGCTGACGCGGTTATCCACAGCCCGATCGGGAGCGGATACCGCCGGGCCCGCGGCGTCCCTACCGTGGCGCCATGCCGGAATCGCTCAACCCGACGCTGACCACCCGGATCCTCCGGACGCTGCATCCGGACTGGACACGCACCCCGCTGGCCCGGCGAGCCGCCGCCGGCTGCCTGGTACTGCTGGCCGGGGTCGCCGCGATCCGCCCGAGCCCGGAGCGAACCCGGGTCCAGGTGGTGATCGCCGACCGCGACATCGGCCCGGGCACCGCACTGACCACCGACGACGTCGTGCTGGCGAGCCGGCCGGCGGCGACGGTTCCCGACGGCGCCTCGGCCGACCTGGCGTCGGTGCTCGGCGCGACGCTGGCCGGGCCGGCCCGCCGCGGCGAGGTGCTCACCGACGTCCGGCTGCTCGGCAGCCGTCTCGCCGAAGCCGCCGCCGGGCCCGACTCCCGGATCGTTCCGGTGCATCCGGCCGACGCCGCGCTGGCCGACCTGGTGCGGGTCGGCGACGTCGTCGACGTCGTCGCGGCCGCCCAGGCCGACCCGGCCGACCCGGCCACCGGCCCCCCGTCCGGCCCCCGGATCGTCGCGGCCGGTGGGGTCGTCGTGCTGGTCTCCGACCGACGGCAGGGTGTCGGCGACGAGCGGCTGGTGCTGGTCGCGTTACCGGCCGCCGCCGCCCACGCGGTGGCCGGCGCCGCGCTGGTCGAGTCGGTGACCCTGACCCTGCGCTGACCGCTTAGCGCGACCCGCTCAAGCGGCCGGCGCCGGTTGCAGGCTGGCGCAGAACTTGCACTTGCGGGCGTCGGCCGGGATGTCGGACCTGCACTCCGGGCAGGTCTTGGTCGGGTCCGGGTCGCCGAACACGGTGTTGCCGCGCCGCTTCTGAATGTGCTTGTAGGGCAGCACGACCAAGAAGTAGACGGTGGCCATGAACACCACGAAGTAGATGATCGCCGAGATGAACGCTCCGGTGTCGAGGAAGGTGGTCTTGCACTCGTCGACCCCGGCGCAGGCGGAGTTGAGCTGCACGCCCAGGCCCAGGCCGGAGGTGTCCGGCTGCATCGATGCGACCAGCGGGTTGATCACGGTCTTGGTGAATGCCTCCACCAGGTTGGAGAACGCCAGGGCCACCACCAGACCGATCGCCACGGTGATGACGTCGTCGCGCATCAGAAAGTTCTTGAACCCCTTGAACACGCAGCTCACCTCTCCTCGGGTACATGTCCGGGCAACACGTCGCCGCCGGGGCAAACGATATGTCGGCGGCCCGGCCGGTGCGGGTTTTTCGGTTAAATACGTACGTCACCGAGGATTGACCACGCCGTGGCATTCCGGGTCAGGCGGCGGCGGCCGATCCGCTCAACCGTGGTGTGGCGGCCGGTTCTCCCGCAGCCACCGCTCATGCTCCTCGGCGTCCCGGATGTCCTCCGGGGCGGAGTCGTCGTCCGGTGGCTCCGGCGGGTCTTCCGGCGTCATATCTCCAGGCTGGACAGGTCACCGATGATGTGGGCGGCCAGCGGATTCAGCGTCGCCATGCCGTCGCGGACCGCGTAGCGCGAGCCCGCCAGGTTGACCACCAGCGTGCTCCCGGAGATCCCGGCCAGGCCGCGGGAGAGCCCCGCATCGGCGATCCCGGCGGCCAGCGCGGAGGCGCGTAACGCCTCGGCGATGCCGAGGACCTCGCGGTCCAGGATGTCGCGGGTGGCTTCCGGGGTGACGTCGCGCGGGGTCACCCCGGTGCCGCCGACCGAGACCACCAGGTCCACTCCGCCGATCACCGCCGTGTTCAGCGCGTTGCGGATCTCCACCTCGTCGGCGGCGACCGCGACCACACCGTCGACGACGAAGCCGCCCTCCTCGAGCAGCTCGGTCACCAGGGGCCCACTGTGGTCCTCGTCGCCGTGCGCGGTGCGGTCGTCGACCACGACGACCAACGCCCTGCCGGCCAAACCCGGACGCTGTTCCATGCCTGTCACCGTATAACCGCCGTCCGACCGCAGCGCACCCACTCCCCTATTGCTTGGCCTTACCGAGGGTGACCTGCACGGTCTTCTCGGTACCGGTGGCGTCCAGGTAGGTCAGACCCACCTGGTCGCCGGGGGCCTTGGAGCGGACCGCGGCCACCAGGGCGTTGGCGCCGGTGATCGGGCGATTGTCGAATGCGGTCACCGTCGCCCCGTCCGGCACGCCCGCCTTGGCCGCCGCCTCGCCGGGTACCACTTCGACCACCTTGGCTCCGCGGGTGGCGGGGTCGGTGACCACCCGCACCCCGAGCGAGGCGTGGCTGGCGATGTGGTCGGGCGAGCTGATCAGCTCGTCGGCGATCCGCTTGGCCTGGTCGACCGGGATGGCGAAGCCCAGACCGATCGAGCCGCCCGGCCCGTCAGGGGAATCGCCGAGGCTGGCGATCGCCGAGTTGATCCCCACCAGATCGCCGTTCATGTCGACCAGCGCGCCGCCGGAGTTACCCGGGTTGATGGCGGCGTCGGTCTGGATGGCGTCCAGCACCGTGTTCTGGTTGCCGGTCTCGCCGGTGGTCGACACCGGCCGGTTCAGCGCGCTGACGATGCCGGTGGTCACGGTCCCCTCCAGGCCGAGCGGTGAGCCGACGGCCACCACTTCCTGGCCGACCCGCAAATTGGCCGACGAGCCCAGCGTGATCGGGGTGAGCCCGGTCATTCCCTGCACCTGGACGACGGCGATGTCGCTGGACGGGTCGGTTCCGACCACGGTGAACGGGGCGGTGCGCCCGTCGGCGAAGGTCACGATGGTCTTCATCGCCGCCTTCGCCGACGCCGGGAGGGCGTCGGCTTTGGCCGCCGCCGACACCACGTGGTTGTTGGTCAGGATCATCCCGTCCTCGGACAAGATGATGCCCGACCCCTCCTCGGACTGCCGTCCCAAGTCGGTCTCGAGCATGACCACGCTGGGCACCACCTTGGCGGCCACCTTCTCCACCGACCCCTGCGGCACCTTGACCGGCACCGGCGGCGCGGTGGACGGCTGACCGTCCACCCTCGTCGGCGCCGCGGCGTCGGCGTGCATCGACGCCCGATCGCTCTGCACGACCGCACCGACCGCCCCGCCGATCCCGCCGGAGATGACGGCGATCGCGGCCGCGCCGGCCATCACGCCGGCCCGGGAACGGCGGCTGACCGGTTGCTTCGCCGGTTCGATCTGCTGCGGGCGGACCGGTATCGGAATCGACCGGGAATCGGCGTAGTTCGGGTACGACTGCTGGTAGACCGGTTGTTGCCCGGACTGCTGTGCATACCGCCAGTCGTAAGGCGACGTGTGCGATCCGGCCGGCGGAACCGGGCGGGCGCCCGTCTGCTCGACAGCCGGCGCCGACGGTCCCGCCTGCTGCGGCTGTGGCGAATTCCCCTTGTGATTCGTCATTCCGCTTAAGCTACACCCCCCCGGATCCGGCTTCGGTCACCGGAAATGCCGTCG
>NZ_JBYCLB010000687.1:0-8334 GCF_057473705.1 Mycobacterium sp. TH-M15
AGCGCGGCGAGCAACGGCCGGTTCTCCTTGGCCACCGCGTACGCCTCGAAGTTGCCCGGGCTGAACGTGTACCCGGCGATCGAGACCGGGTCGCCCGGACGCACGATGTGCTGTGCCTGCAGCGCCGGCGCCACCCAGGCGTCGATCTGCCGGCTCTTCAGGCTGGCGTACAAGGTGATCGAGTCCGGGAACCGGACCGGCTGCAGCTCCAGCGCGTCGACGACGTAGGCGTCCTCGACGGTGCCTTGGACGACGCCGATCCGGTGCCGGCCGGCCAGGTCGTCGAATCCGGTGATCGGCGAGCCGGCCGGGACGACCAGCATCATGTAGCCGAAGTCGTAGCCGTTGGTGAAGGCCACCGTGCGCCGGCGGGCATCGGTGGCGTTGATCGACGCCGAGCCGACGTCGAAGCGCCCCGACTCGACCTGGGCGAGCAGGCCGAAGAAGTCGGTCCCGACGAAGTGGATCCGCAAGCCGAGCTTCTTCGCGATCGCCCGCAGCAGCTCGTTGTCGAAGCCGGTGTACCGCCCGGCGGAGTTGATGCAGTTCGTCGGCGGGCTCGCGGTGAGCGTGCCGACGGTCAGCACGCCGGGGGTGACCAACCCCAGCCGGCCGACGTCGATCGAGTCGAGCGGCACGACGGTGGCGGTGGTGTATTTGTCCTCGCGCGGACGCTTCGCCCTCGCCAGCTTCGCCGGCAGCGGGATGGCGTTCGCCAGCCCGGTCGGGGTGCACTGCTCGGGGACCGCCAGCGCCGGCGGCACCGCGGCGATGCCGCCCAAGATCACCAGCACCGCGGCCAGCGCCAGCAGCCGGGCCGGTGTTGCGCGGCCGAGGTCGGCTGCTCGGTACAGGCGGAGATGCATCACCCGTAACGGTAACCCCAGCGCGGGCACCGCGGCGGCTGAGCCGCGGTCGGCCGCGCCCGGGACGGCTTACTTAGCCGGCGATGAACGATTCGAGCTGGGCGCGGGCGACGTCGTCGGGCAGCTGCTCCGGCGGGCTCTTCATCAGATACGCCGAGGCGGGCACGATCGGGCCGCCGACCCCGCGGTCCTTGGCGATCTTGGCCGCGCGCACCGCGTCGATGATGATCCCGGCCGAGTTCGGCGAGTCCCACACCTCCAGCTTGTACTCCAGGTTCAGCGGCGCGTCGCCGAAGG
Organism: Mycobacterium sp. TH-M15; assembly: GCF_057473705.1. Classification (NCBI taxonomy): domain Bacteria; kingdom Bacillati; phylum Actinomycetota; class Actinomycetes; order Mycobacteriales; family Mycobacteriaceae; genus Mycobacterium; species Mycobacterium sp. TH-M15. Next base: position 1,164 of record NZ_JBYCLB010000687.1, read on the forward strand.
CGCGGCCCTCCAACCGCACGTAGGCCCACTTGCGGTCGTCGAGCCAGGCCACGTGGTCGGACGGGCCGATGTGGACGTTCTTGTCCTCGACCTTGCCGGCCAGCGAGCCGGTCAGGTTGGAGGTGACGGCCTGGGTCTTGGAGACCTTCTTGGACTCCAGCCGCTCACGCTCCAGCATGTTCTTGAAGTCCATGTTGCCGCCGACGTTGAGCTGGTAGGTGCGGTCCAGGGTGACGCCGCGGTCCTCGAACAGCTTGGCCATCACCCGGTGGGTGATGGTGGCGCCGACCTGGCTCTTGATGTCGTCGCCGACGATCGGCACCCCGGCGTCGGCGAACTTCTTGGCCCACACCGGGTCGGAGGCGATGAACACCGGCAGCGCGTTGACGAACGCCACCCCGGCGTCGATGGCGCACTGGGCGTAGAACTTGTCGGCCTCGTCCGAGCCGACCGGCAGGTAGGAGACCAGCACGTCCACCTTCGCCTCGCGCAGCGTCTTGACCACGTCGACCGGGTCGGTGTCGGAGACCTCGATGGTGTCGGCGTAGTACTTGCCGATGCCGTCCAGGGTCGGGCCGCGCTGCACGATCACATTGGTGGGCGGCACGTCGGCGATCTTGATGGTGTTGTTCTCCGAGGCGAAGATGGCCTCGGAGAGGTCGAAGCCGACCTTCTTGGCGTCGACGTCGAACGCGGCGACGAACTTGACGTCGCGGACGTGGTACGGGCCGAACCGCACGTGCATCAGGCCGGGCACCGCCGAGTTCTCGTCGGCGTCCTGGTAATACTGGACGCCCTGGACCAGCGAGGACGCGCAGTTGCCGACGCCGACAATGGCGACCCGCACATCCGTCGCCGCCGCTGCGGTTTGCTCACTCATGTGGTCGTTCTCCTTACTTCCACGAATCTCGTGCCTTGTATCCGTTGCTGGTGCTGCTGTTTGGTGCTTCGTGCCGGGCGCTCAGGGGGTGCTCGACTCGGGGCGGCCCTGGGCGACGCGTTCGGCGGCGATCAGCTCGTTGAGCCAGCTGACCTCCCGTTCGCTCGACTCCAACCCCAGCTGGTGCAGCTGCCGGGTGTACCGGTCAAACGAGCCACTGGCCCGCGCCACCGCGTTGCGCAGGCCCTCGCGCCGCTCCTCGACCTGGCGCCGGCGGCCCTCCAGGATGCGCATCCGCGCCTCGGCGGGGGTGCGGTTGAAGAAGGCCAGGTGCACGCCGAACCCGTCGTCGGTGTAGTTCTGCGGGCCGGTGTCGGCGACCAGTTCGGTGAAGCGCTGCCGCCCCGCCTCGGTGAGCTGATAGACCCGGCGGGCACGCCGCACCGGCGTTCCCGCCGGCGCGGCGTTCTCGACGATCAGGTTCTCGGCGCGCATCCGGCGCAGCGCCGGGTAGAGCGACCCGTAGGAGAACGCCCGGAACGCCCCGAGCAGGCCGGTCAGCCGTTTCCGCAACTCGTAGCCGTGCATCGGCGACTCGAGCAGCAGACCGAGGATGGCGAGCTCGAGCACTCCGACCACCTCCCGTGCTGATCACTACCGTGCCGCGACTCGTTACGGTGCTGCGACGCTTCGCGGCATAGTATCGCGGCGATATAAACCAAACAACCCTCCGATCATCGACCACTCCGCCACACCGGTGCGGCACCTGCGTCGTATCCTGGTCAGCGTGCGATTGCAGCGACAGGTGGTGGATTACGCGTTGCGGCGCCGATCCCTGCTGGCCGAGGTGTACTCCGGACGCACCGGGGTGTCCGAGGTCTGCGACGCCAACCCTTACCTGCTGCGGGCCGCGAAATTCCACGGCAGGCCCAGCGCGGTGGTCTGCCCGATCTGCCGAAAAGAGCAGCTCACCCTGGTGTCGTGGGTCTTCGGCGACCACCTCGGCCCGGTCTCCGGGTCGGCCCGGACCGCCGAGGAACTGGTGCTGCTGGCCACCCGCTACCCGGAGTTCTCGGTGCACGTGGTGGAGGTCTGCCGCACCTGCAGCTGGAACCACCTGGTGACGTCGTACGTGCTCGGCGCCGCCCGGCCGCCGCGGGGAACCGGGGGCCGTCGGACGGCGCGCGGCGGCGCTCGGACCGCCGGTGAGTAGCCGCAAAGGCTCCGACTGGAAAGCCACGGATTCGGCCGAGTCGCAGCCCGGCTACGCAGCTGCCGGGTCCGGTTCGGCATCTGCCGGGTCGCCTGCACCCGAACCGCACCCCGCCGAGGTCACCTCGACGATCATCGAGGACGCCCGGTACGACGACTGGCGGGATCCGATCGAGGAGGTCACCGCGGCCCTGGCGGACCGCCCGGCGAAGCCCCGCACCGGCACGGCGGCCAAGGATGCCACGAAGCGGGTTTCCGGTCGCGCCACCACCCGGCCCGCGGCCGCCGCAGCCGAGGACGGCGGGGACGACGCCGACGAGGACGAGGCGCTGGCCGGGCTGGGCGGCCTGCTGGCCGCGTTGCGCCAGGATCTGACCCGGCTGAACTGGAGATGGGTCCGGCGCGGCCTGTACGCCGGCGTCGTCGCGATGCTGCTGCTGCCGGTCGTCACGTTCGCCCTGGCCTACCACATGGTCAACATCCCCGAGCCCGGCGACATCCGCACCAACCAGGTGTCGACCATCCTGTTCCGCGACGGTTCCGAGCTGGGCAAGATCATCCCGCCGGAGGGCAACCGCGTCGACGTCAAGCTGAGCCAGATTCCGCTGTACGTACGCAACGCGGTGCTGGCCGCCGAAGACCGCGACTTCTACACCAACCCGGGCTTCTCCTTCTCTGGGTTCAGCCGGGCGATCAAGAACAACCTCTTCGGCGGGGACACCCAGGGCGGGTCGACGATCACCCAGCAGTACGTCAAGAACGCGCTGGTCGGCGCGGAACGCGAGGGGATGGGCGGGCTGACCCGCAAGGCGAAGGAACTGGTGATCGCCACCAAGATGACCAAGGCCTGGTCCAAGGACGAGGTGCTGGATGCCTACCTGAACATCATCTACTTCGGCCGCAGCGCCTACGGGATCGCCGCGGCGGCCACGGCGTATTTCGACAAGCCGGTCGAGGAGCTCACCATCGCCGAGGGCGCGCTGCTGGCGGCGGTGATCCAGCGGCCGTCCTCGCTGGATCCGGCGAAGAACCCCGAAGGCGCGGTCGACCGATGGAACTGGGTGCTCGACGGCATGGTCGAGATCGGTGCGCTGTCGAAGACCGAGCGGGACCAGCAGAGCTTCCCGAAGACCGCGCCACCGGATCAGGCGCGCGACGAGAACCTGGTCACCGGGCCCGACGGGCTGATCGAGCGGCAGGTCACCCGGGAGCTGCTCGACCTATTCGACATCGACGAGAAGACGCTGAACACCCAGGGACTGCAGGTCACCACCACTATCGACCCCAAGGCGCAGGACGCCGCCGAGGATGCGGTGGAGACCTACCTGCAGGACCAGATCCCGAACATGCGCACCGCGGTGGTCTCCATCGACCCGCGCAACGGCGCGGTGCGCGCCTACTACGGCGGCGCCGACGCCGCCGGGTTCGACTTCGCCCAGGCCGGGCTGCAGACCGGGTCGTCGTTCAAGGTGTTCGCGCTGGTGGCCGCGTTGGAGCAGGGGATAGGGCTGGGCTATCAGGTGGACCGCGCCCCGCTGACCGTCGATAACGGCCGGATCAAGATCACCAACGCCGAAGGCGACGGCTGCGGGGTCTGCAACATCGCCGAGGCGCTGAAACGCTCGCTGAACACCGCGTACTACCGGCTGATGCTCAAGCTGAAGAACGGCGCCCAGGACGTCGCCGACGCGGCGCACGCCGCCGGGGTCGCCGAGAGCTTCCCGGGTGTCGAGCACACCCTGTCACAGGACGGCAAGGGCGGACCACCCGAAGGCGGCGTCGTCCTCGGGCAGTACCAGACCCGGGTTATCGACATGGCGTCGGCCTACGCCACGCTCGCCGCCTCCGGCGTCTACCACCGGCCGCACTTCGTGCAGAAGGTGGTCAACGCCGCCGGTAAGGTGCTTTTCAACGCCGACGCAGCGGACGACCCCGGCGAGCGGCGCATCCCCAAGGGCGTCGCCGACAACGTCAGCGCCGCCATGCAGCCGATCCCCGGCTGGTCGATGCACCCGCTCTCCGGCGGACGTCCGGCCGCCTCCAAGACCGGCACCACCCAGCTGGGCGACACCGGGGCCAACCGGGACGCCTGGATGGTCGGCTACACGCCGTCGCTGTCGACGGCGGTGTGGGTGGGCACCACCGGGGGTGACGAACCGTTGACCAACCAGTGGGGCGGGCCGGTGTACGGCGCGGGCCTGCCCGGTGACATCTGGAAGGCGACGATGGACGGCGCCCTGCGGGGCACCAACTTCGAGAACTTCCCGACGCCCACCGAGATCGGCGGCTTCGCCGGGGTGCCGGCCGCGCCGCCGCCCCCGCCCGACCCGTTCGTCCCGGCCGGCCCACCCGCCTACTACCAGCCGGACTGGGAGCCGCCGCCGGCGCCGTGGGGGATGCCGCCCCCGCCGCCCCCGTGGGGGATGCCGCCGCCCCCGCCCCCGCCACCGCCGCCGCCCCCGCCTCCACCACCACCACCACCACCGCCTCCACCGCCGCCGCCCGCACCGTGACGGCCGGCCAGCGTCGCGTCAGTGTGTCGCCGGGGCCGCTCGCCACCGACCTGCGCAGCGCCGACCACCGGGATCTGCCCAGTCGCACCGATCCGATCGGGCACGCGCTGGCGAACACGATCGGCGGTCCGGTGGGCCAGCATGCGTTGATCGGGCGAACCCGGTTCTGGACGCCGGTGCGGGTGATGTTCCTGATGGCGGTGGTGTTCCTGGCGCTGGGTTGGACGACCAAGGCGCCGTGTCTGCAGAGCGTCGGCTCCGGCGCGGGAGACCAGCGGGTCGCCAACTGGGACAACGAGCGCGCCTACTACCAGCTGTGCTACTCGGACACGGTGCCGCTCTACACCGCCGAGCTGCTGGACCGGGGCGAATTCCCGTACCAGTCGCACTGGATCGAGCGCGACAAGCACGGCAAGGAGCAGGTTCGCTACGACGGCCAACCGGCGCTGCGGTACATGGAGTATCCGGTGCTGACCGGGTTGTACCAGTACACGGCGATGACGCTGGCCAAGACCTACACCGCGCTGAGCAAGGTGGTCGCCGTCCCGGTGGTCGCCGAGGTGGTGGTCTTCTTCGACGTCGTCGCCTTCGGGCTGGCGTTGGCCTGGCTGGCCACGGTGTGGGCCACCGCCGGCCTGGCGGGCCGGCGGGTCTGGGATGCCGCTCTGGTGGCCGCCTCGCCGCTGTTGATCTTCCAGATCTTCACCAACTTCGACGCTCTGGCGGTCGCGTTCGCCACCTGCGGGCTGCTGGCCTGGGCACGCCGGCGGCCGGTGGCCACCGGTGTGCTGCTCGGGCTGGGCGCCGCCGCGAAGCTGTACCCGGCGCTGTTCCTCGGCCCGCTGCTGGTGCTCGGGCTGCGGACCGGACGGCTGCGCGAGGTGGGTCGCACCGCGCTGGCGACGGCCGGGGCCTGGCTGCTGGTGAACCTTCCGGTGCTGCTGTTGTTTCCGCGGGGCTGGTCGGAGGTGTTCCGGCTCAACGGCCGCCGCGGAGCCGATATGGACTCGCTGTTCAACGTGGTGAGGTCCTACACCGGCTGGCGTGGCTTCGACGGCCATCTCGGCCTGTGGCAGCCGCCGATCGTGCTGAACACCGTTGTGGTGGCGGCGTTTTCGCTGTGCTGTCTGGGCATCGGCTACGTCGCGCTGACCGCGCCGACCCGGCCACGGCTGGCGCAGCTGACGTTCTTGCTGGTGGCCGCGTTCCTGGTGACCAACAAGGTGTGGAGTCCGCAGTTCTCGCTGTGGCTGGTCCCGCTGGCGGCGCTGGCGGTGCCGCACCGCCGGTTGCTGTTGGCCTGGATGACGATCGACGCGCTGGTGTGGGTGCCGCGGATGTACGCCCTGTACAGCGTCCGCAGCCGCGGTCTGCCCGAGCAGTGGTTCACCACGGCGGTGTTGCTGCGCGACCTCGCGGTGCTGGTGTTGTGCGGACTGGTGCTCCGGCAGATCTACCGGCCCGCCGCCGACCCGGTGGATCCGGTGCGGCTGCGCGGCTGGGCGGACGACCCGGGCGGCGGGGTGTTCGACCGGGCCGCCGACGCGCCGCCGGCCTGGCTGCCGGGCTGGCTGCGGGCGCGCCCGGGCATCCCGGCGCCGGCGGCCGATTTCGCGCCCCGGCCCGTTCTCCGGTAGCCTGATCGCCGTTGCCGACGCCGGCGACCTCCTGCCACGGAATCCGCCGTGGCCGCTACGACCATAGGAGGTGATGAGGTTTCCCATGCGTCCCTACGAGATCATGGTCATCCTCGACCCCACCCTCGACGAACGTACCGTCGCCCCCTCCCTGGAGACCTTCCTCAACGTCGTCCGCAAAGACGGCGGCACGGTGGACAAGGTGGACATCTGGGGTAAGCGGCGGCTGGCCTACGAGATCGCCAAGCACGCCGAAGGCATCTACGCGGTGATCGACGTCACGGCCGCTCCGGCGACGGTCTCCGAACTCGACCGCCAGCTCGGCCTCAACGAGTCGGTGTTGCGCACCAAGGTGATGCGCACCGACAAGTCCTAGCGAGTCACCCGCATGTGGAACTTCGGCGACCCGGTTCGGCTCCGGTGCGTAGGCTCGCCGGAGAAGACCCCATCGATTCCAGGAGGGCCCTGTGGCTGCCGGTGATACCACGCTTACCGTCGTCGGGAACCTGACGGCCGACCCCGAGCTGCGGTTCACCCCGTCCGGGGCGGCCGTCGCGAACTTCACCGTGGCGTCCACGCCGCGGATCTATGACCGGCAGAGCGGCGAGTGGAAGGACGGTGACGCGCTCTTCCTGCGCTGCAACATCTGGCGGGAGGCGGCCGAGAACGTGGCCGAGAGCCTCACCCGGGGGTCTCGGGTGATCGTCACCGGCCGGCTCAAGCAGCGCTCCTTCGAGACTCGCGAGGGCGAGAAGCGCACGGTCTTCGAGGTCGAGGTCGACGAGATCGGGCCGTCGCTGCGCTACGCCACCGCCAAGGTGAACAAGATCAGCCGGGGCGGCGGCGGCGGCTTCGGCGGCGGCGGCGGTGCGTCGGCCCCGGCCGCGGCGGCGTCCAGCGGCGGCGGCGACGGTGCCGCCGAAGACCCG
>NZ_JBYCLB010000688.1:0-12983 GCF_057473705.1 Mycobacterium sp. TH-M15
AACCGGCCCGCCATCGCCCGCATCGCATCCGGATCGGTCATAAAACGTGAAGGCATATTCGCCCCTCCTCGAAAATCGGAAATCTGTTGTCGGGTGCCGGGTCGCCCCGGCGGAGACCGCTGCCCGGCTCCTTCCGTCAGCCGCCGGACGGCGAGCGGGGAACGATCTTCGGCGCCTTGGCGGCCACGCTGCCGATGCCGCGACCGGCCAGCGCACCCATCATCGCGTTGCCGAACGGACCGCCGGGCAGGCCGGGCGCCGACATGGTCTGCACCGGGGCGCTGACCGTGGTGTGCGGCACCACCGGCGCGGCGCGGACCATCCCGTCGGCCGCCGGCGACCAGCCCTGCGGCACCCGCAGCTGGCCCATCGAGGCGGCCTGGCCGAGCTTCGCCGAGATGCCGTTGGTGGCCGTGGTGAAGTGGTTGGCCAGCACGCCGACCGCGCCCTTGAGCTTGTCGTCGACGAAGTCGCCGATCTGGGTCATCAGCTGGGTGGGGCCGGAGGCGCCGGACTCCGCGCTGGCCAGCATCCCCATGCCGCTCGTCCCGCCGGCCCGCGCCAGGCTGCCGCCCATCCCCCCCATCATCAGCAGCCGCAGGCCGATGGTGCCGAACATCGCAAGGAAATAGAACGGATAGAACACGTAGAACAACCCCATCGTATCCTCCGATGGCATGGTCAGCAGCCACGCCGGGAGATCCAAAGTGGTCGGCGACACCGACGATAGATGCAGGAAACTCAGCACGCCCTCTTCTAATGTGTACAACTCGGAGCCGAAGGTCCCGCCTGGGTACGTTTTCGAAGTGATATCTGTTCCCGGCAGCGAAAACGACTTGGCCGCCAGCGACGGCGGGGTGGGCTTCTGGGCGGCGGCGGTGTTGGCCTGCGTCCCGTGGGAGTACGCCTCCATCGCCGTCGCGTCGGTGGTCCAGTACCCCATGTACTGCGCCTCGTTCGACGCGATCGCCGCCGCGTTCTGCCCCAGCCAGTTGGTGGCGATCAGCACCAGCAGCTCGGCGCGGTTGGCGGCGATGGCCGCGGGCGGGATCGATCCGCCGCGCGCCGTCTCGAACAGGCCCGCCTGGGTGGCCGCCTGCTGGCCCATCACCGCGGCCTGGCCGGCGGTGGCGTGCATCCACGCGACGAACGGGTTGACCGCCGCGGCCGTCGCCGCATACGACGGGCCGTGGTAGGAGCTGCCCAGCTGGGCGATCACGTTCATGGTGGCCTGCGCCGACTCGGTCAGGTCCTCGGCGAAATTCTGCCAGCCGGCCGCGGCGGAGGTCAGCGAACCGGAGCCCGCACCGGAGTAGATCAACGCCGAGTTGATCTCCGGCGGCAGCAGTGCAAAAAAACTCGGCGGCAACAGCCCCAGAAGACTCATCGAAGTCCCGGTCAGCCCGCGGCGGCGGCGTTGGCGGCCTCGGCCGCGGCGTAGGCGCCGGCGTTGCCGGCAAGCGTCTCCACGATCTGCTGATGGGCCACCGCCGCCTGCGCGCTGACCGCCTGGAACATCTCGGCGTGCGTCACGAAGTGCGCCGCCGCCAGCGCCGACACCAAATCCGACCCCGGTGGCACCACACCGGCGGTCGGTGCGGCCGCGGCGTTGGTCCCGGCCGTCATCGACGCGCCGACACCGGACAGGCTGCCCGCGGCAGCCGACATCATCTCCGGCTCGGCGTTCACGAACGTCATGCGTTTCCTCCCATACCCCGTACAGCTCTATACCCCGCAACCCCCGGTCGGCGACCGGGTGAGCGACGAGCACGTCGCCAATGCCACCCGCCACGGTACGGTCTCCAACATGCCGACCGGGTCGACGATCCGGTCGGCCGGGAATCCACAGGGACGTCCGAAAGGTAGCAGCGCAGACGTGAGCCAGTCCACACGGGCGGCGAACTATCAGGAATCGTTAGGGAACGGCTAACACGTGTCGAACGGCTGTGGCCGGTGTGGTGTGGCGGCGGCGTTCCCGGCGACGTTGACCAACCGGCGGTCACGGGTCGTCGCCGTGTGCGAAGCTGGTGTTCGCTGTGCAGGCCGCAACCCTTGGAGTGTGCGATGACCTTCAACGAAGGCATCCGGATCGACACCAGCCGCACGTCGTCCATCGGCGCCGGCGGGCGCGGCATGGCCATCGGCGGCGGGGTCGTCGGGCTGATCATCGTGGTGGCCGCGCTGCTGCTCGGCGCGGACCCCGGCGGGGTGATCAGCCAGATACCGGTCGACACCCGGGAGTATGCGGCACCCGGCTTCGACCTGGCGCAGTGCCGGACCGGTGCCGACGCCAACAAGTTCGTGCAGTGCCGGGTGGTGGCCACCGGAAACTCGGTGGACGGGGTCTGGACGGAGCTGCTGCGCGGCTACACCCGCCCGAAGGTGGAGCTGTTCAGCGGCATGACCGAGACCGGCTGCGGGCCGGCCAGCAGCGACGTCGGGCCGTTCTACTGCCCGAACGACCAGACCGCCTACTTCGACACCGACTTCTTCCAGGTGCTGGTCGACCGGTTCGGCTCCAGCGGCGGGCCGCTGGCCCAGGAGTACGTGGTGGCACACGAGTTCGGCCACCACGTGCAGAACCTGCTCGGCGTGCTCGGCCGTTCCCAGCAGGGCGCCCAGGGCGCCACCGGGGGCAGTGTCCGCACCGAACTGCAGGCCGACTGCTACGCCGGCGTGTGGGCGCACTACGCGCAGATCACCCGGCAGCAAAGCACCGGGGTGCCGTTCCTGGAGCCGTTGAGCGACGCCGACATCCACGACGCGCTGTCGGCCGCGTCCTCGGTGGGCGACGACCGCATCCAGCGGGCCGCCACCGGCCGGGTCAACCCGGAGTCGTGGACGCACGGCTCCTCCGCGCAGCGCCAGCACTGGTTCACCGTCGGCTACCAGCTCGGCGACCCGAACCAGTGCGACACCTTCACCGCGCCGGATCTCGGCTGACCCGCGTCCCGTCTGTCACTGGATTCACTTGCGCCACTGAGCGTTCTGCGTTCCGACCCGCCTTGATCGAGTGCACCGACTTGTCGGTGCCGACGAGTAGTATTTCGAACATGGGTTCGAGTACCGGTGAAGAGATCGCCGCGGCGTTCGACGCACTCGACGCCGCGGTGTCGCGGCTACTCGCGCTGTCGCTGGACGCCGCGAGCACCCGGGACCGCTTCGCCGCGCTGGCCCGCTGCGAGGCGGTGCGCCGGCGCCTGCCCGCATTCGAACACGAGCAGATCAACGCCATTCGCCGCCAGGCCACCCCGGACGAGGTCGACGGACCTCTGGTACACGCGCTGGCGGATCGGCTGCACATCACCCGCGGTGAATCCAGTCGGCGCATCCATGATGCCGAAGACCTCGGCAGTCGGCGGTCGCTCACCGGCGAGCCGCTCCCCGCCCTGCTCACCGGCACCGCGGCCGCGCAACGAGCCGGCCACATCAACACCGACCACGTGCGGGCGATCCGACGGTTCTGCCACGCGCTGCCCAACTGGGTCGACGCCGGCACCCGGGAGCGCGCCGAAGCCGACCTGGCCCGCCAGGCCACTCGTTTCCGGCCCGAACAGGTCGCCGGGCTCGCCGACAAGCTCAGCGACGCGATCAACCCGGACGGCAACTTCACCGACGCGGACCGCGCCCGTGCCCGCGGCCTGACGCTCGGCGCCCAGGACGCCAACGGCATGAGCACGCTGCGCGGCTGCCTGAACCCGGAACTGCGGGCCACCCTGGAAGCCGTGCTGGCCAAACTCGCCGCGCCGGGCATGGCCAACCCCGAGCGGCCGGACCCCGTCGTCGAGGGCAGCCCGACCCGAGACGCCATCGACGGCGACACCCGCAGTGCCGCACAGCGCAACCACGACGGACTCCTGGCCGGTCTGCGTGGCCTGCTGGCCTCCGGTGACCTCGGCCAGCACAACGGCCTGTCGGCCAGCATCATCGTCACGACCACGCTCACCGAACTGGAGGCCGCCGCCGGTATCGCCCGCACCGGCGGTGGGTCTCGGCTGCCGCTCAGCGACGTCATCCGATTGGCCGGCCACGCTCGGCATTACCTGGCGATTTTCGACAATGCCAAGCCGCTGGCGCTTTATCACACCAAGCGACTCGCCTCCCCCGGGCAACGAATCGTCCTCTACGCACAAGACCGCGGCTGCAGCCACCCCGGCTGCGACGTGCCCGGCTACCTCTGCGAGGTCCACCACATCACCGACTACGCCGAAACCGGCGACACCGGCATGGACAACCTCACCTTCGCCTGCGGCCCCCACCACCGGTTGCTCACCCCCGGCGGTTGGCGGACCCGAGGTCGCAGCCGCGACGGCCGCGCGCGGTGGCTACCGCCGGCGCATCTCGACCACGGCCAACCGCGGGTCAACGTGTTTCACCACCCCGAGAAACTTCTGCACGAATGTGCCAGAGTCGAGGATGATGACGATGGACCGTAGCTGCCGAAGCGGCCACCCGAGATCACGAGGAACGATGACCCCGTTAACCCGCACCGTGCCGGTGCTGTTCGCCGCGGCGGGCGCCACGACACTCTGCGCCACGACACTCTGCGCCACGACATTCTGCCTGACCGCCACCGCCCACGCGGACCCGCAACCGCTCAACGGCATCTACACCGCGACGGCGAACGGCCAGGTCGGGACGTGGTCCATCCGGTCGTCCTGCGCCACCGAGGGGTGCGTCGCCAACGTCAACAGCTCCAGCGGCTGGAACGGCGTGGCGAAACTGACCGGCGGAAGCTGGCACATGACCGTGCACAACCCGCACGGATTCACCTGCACGTACCAGGGCGAACCAGACGGCAGGACGCTCCCGGCCACGACGGTGTACACCATCGACGCCAGCACGCTCGCCGGCACGGTCGGCTACCAGGACGACGGCGAGTGCAAAACCGAGCGCGGCTGGCGCGAGGAGGCGATCACCTTGACCCGGGCCGGCGATTAGGCCAGCGACAGCAGCCTGGCCAACTCGGCCCGGCCCGGCTCCTCGAGCGGCAGCAGCGGCGGCCGCGGCGCCCCCGCCGGCACCCCGAGCAACTCGAGCCCGGCCTTGACGGTGGTGGCCAGCCCGCCGGCGACGACGAACTCCAGCAGCGGCTTGAGGTCGTCGTAGCGCTGCCGCGCCGTGTCCTGGTCGCCGGTCTGCACCGCCTGGTAGATGTCCAGGCACGGCTGCGCCCGCAGGTTGGGCACACAGCTGCACCAGCCGGCCGCGCCGACCCGCAGCGCGTCCAGCACCAGCGGATTGCTGCCGTTGTAGAACGGCAGCCGCCCGTCGCTGAGCGTGGCGATGGCCAGCATCCGGCTCAGGTCGCCGGTGGACTCCTTGACCATGGTGACGTTCTCGATGGTCTCGAACATCCGCACCAGCAGCTCCGGCGGCATGTCGATCCCGCTGGTGGCCGGGTTGTTGTAGGCCATGATCGGGATGCCGATCGCGTCGGAGACCCGGGTGTAGTGGGTGATGATCTCCCGCTCGGTGAGCTTCCAGTAGGACACCGGCAGCACCATCACCGCGTCGGCCCCGGCGTCGGCGGCCCGACGGGCCCGCCGCACGGTGGTCGCGGTGGTCAGGTCGGAGACCCCGACGATCACCGGAACCCGCCGATCCACCGCGGCGACCGAGACGTCGACGACGGTGTCGAACTCGTCCTCGTCGAGGTAGGCCAGCTCGCCGGTGCTGCCCAGCGGCGCGATCGCGTGCACCCCGGAGACCACCAGCCGGTCGACCAATGCGGTCAGCGCAGCGGTGTCGACGGTGTCGTCGGCGGTGAACGGTGTCACCGAGTAGCCGATGATGCCGCGAAAGTCAGTCACCTGTTGTCTCCTGCCGGGTGATCGCGTCGGGGTGGGCGGCCAGCGCGCGACGGGCGTAGTAGGCGAAGTTCGCCCGGCTGCGGTCGGGCAGCAGCGTCCAGTCGTGGGCCTGCCGGGCCAGCTGCTCCGGCAGCGGCTTGACGGTGCCGGCGGCCATCGCGGCCAGCTGCAGCTTGGCGGCGCGCTCGATCAGCACCGCCAGCGAGCAGGCCTCCTCCACGCTGGCGCCGGCCACGATCTGGCCGTGGTGGGCCAGCAGGATCGCCTTCTTGTCGCCGAGCGCCGCGGAGATGATCTCGCCTTCCTCGTTGCCGACCGGAATCCCCGGCCAGCTGGGCAGGAACGCGCAGTCGTCGTAGAGCGGCGTGGTGTCCATGTGTGACACCACCAGCGGCGTCTCCAGCATGGACAGCGCCGCGACGTGGAACGGGTGGGTGTGCACGATGCAGGCGACGTCCGGCCGCGCCCGGTAGATCCAGCTGTGGAAGCGGTTGGCCGGGTTGGCCATCCCGACACCGGAGAGCACGTTGAGGTCCTCGTCGACGACCAGCAGGTTGTCCTCGGTGATCTCGTCGAAACCCAGGCCGAGCCGCTGGGTGTAGTAGCTGCCGGGCCGCTCGGCGCGGGCGGTGATCTGGCCGGTCAGGCCCGAGTCGTGGCCGCGGTCGGCCAGCGCCCGACAGGTCAGCGCCAGCTTCTGCCGGGTGCTCCACGACGACACGGCGACGTTCTCGGCCAGCCGCTGCTCGGCACGCTGAATCAGGTCGGACTTGGAATCGGTGAAGGTGGTGGCCATGGCGGACTCCCCAGGGTGGATATCGACGATGCAGCTATGAAACGATGCTATCGGCTAGGACACTCTGTGTCATCATGGTGCCATGACGGCTTTGCTGCGCGCCGTCCGCAGGCAGCGCGGGCTCACCCTGGAGAAGCTCGCCGAGCGGACCGGGCTGACCAAGAGCTACCTGTCGAAGATCGAACGACGCCGCAGCACGCCCTCGATCGCGGTGGCGATCCGAGTCGCCCGGGCGCTGGACGTCGATGTCGCCCAGTTGTTCTCCGAGCGAAGCGACGCCGAGAAGATCGTCGTCGACCGGGCCGTCGACCGGGCCGGCAACGGCCAGCGCTACCGCGCGCTCGCCGCCGACCTGCTGGGTAAGTCCATGTCCCCGTTCGTCGTCCGGCCCGCCAGAACCGCGGCGCGGGACCCGCACCCGGTGCACACCGGCCAGGAGCTGGTCTTCGTGCACGCCGGCGAGATCGAGCTGACCTACGGCGACCGGAGCGTCCTGCTCGGCACCGGGGACAGTGCCTACTTCGACGCGTCGGTGCCCCACCGGTTCCGAACCGTCGGCAGCGCGCCCACCGAGGTGGTCGTGGTCGCCGCCGGCGAACCGGGTGGCCCGCGGTGACGTCCGAGCTGCTGTTCTCCTACGGCACCCTGCAGCAGCGGGGCGTGCAGCTGAGCACGTTCGGCCGCCAACTGGCCGGCCGGCCGGACGCCGTCGCCGGGTTCGACCTGCACTACGTGACCATCACCGACCCGCAGGTGATCGCGGCCAGCGGCAGCAACCGCCACCCGATCCTCAAACCGTCCGACCGTCCCGACGCCGCCGTGCCGGGCATCGTCTTCGCCGTCAGCACCGCCGAACTGGCCGCCGCCGACGACTACGAGGTGGAAGCCTACCGGCGGATCTCGGTGCCGCTGCGGTCCGGGGCGTCGGCCTGGGTGTACGCCTTCGCCGGCTGAGCCGACTCGGGCTGTCGGGTCCGCGCCTACCAGGGCCGGGTCGCGCAGGTCACCCCGCTGCCGCCCTGCTGGGAGGCCACCACCTGGCCGTCGACGCTGATCTCGCAGTGGAACTCGGGGTTGATCCGCAGCCCGCCGCTGGCGGTGATCAGCGCCCATTGACCCGGGTCGGCCAGGGTGACGGTGTAGGACAGCGGCTCGCCGCCGGTGATCGGGACGTGCAGCTGCGTCAGGTACTGCGACGCGTTGGCGTTGTAGGCCTTCATGTCCGGCGGGTCGGTCTGGATGTACTGGATGTTGGCCACCAGGTCGCTGGTCGTGGTCACGGTGTAGACGACCTGGTGGGCTTGCGGCTCGGCGGTCGACGTCGCCTGGCCGACGGCGACTGCGGTGGTCGCCAGGATCAGGGCCGCACCGACCCGGGTGGTCATTCTTCGCATGCTGGACATGCCCGGCACGCTACCGGACCCGGGTGCGCACCTCGGCGACAACCTGATCGAACGCGACGTCGGCCTGCGCCCCGGTGGCCAGATCCTTCACCCCCACCGTGCCCGCCTCGATGTCGCGGTCGCCGGCGACGAGGGCGACCCGGGCGCCGGACCGGTCGGCGGCCCGCATCGCGCCCTTGAGACCGCGGTCGCCGTAGGCCAGGTCCACCCGCACGCCCGCCGCGCGCAGCGCGCCGGCCAGCACCGCCAGCCGCAGTTTGGCCGGCTCGCTCAGCGCCACCCCGAACACCTGGCAGCGGGCCGCGGCCGGCGCCGCCTTGCCCTCGGCGGCCAGCGCCAGCAGGGTGCGGTCCACGCCGAGCCCGAACCCGATGCCGGACAGGTCGGCTCCGCCCAGCTCGCGCATCAGCCCGTCGTAGCGGCCGCCGCCGCCGATCCCGGACTGCGCGCCCAGGCCGTCGTGCACGAACTCGAAGGTGGTCTTGGTGTAGTAGTCCAACCCGCGCACCATCCGCGGGTTGATCACATACGGCACCCGCAGCGCGTCCAGGTAGGCCAGCACGGTCTGGAAATGCCGCTCGGCGGACTCGGAGAGATGGTCGATCAGCACCGGCGCGCCGGCGGTCAGCTCCCGCATCTCGGGGCGCTTGTCGTCGAGCACCCGCAGCGGGTTGAGCCGTGCGCGGCGGCGGGTCTCCTCGTCCAGATCGAGCCCGAACAGGAACTCCTGCAACAACTCCCGGTAGCCGGGCCGGCAGCTGTCGTCGCCCAGCGAGGTGATCTCCAGCCGGAAACCGGTCAGCCCCAGCGCCCGGAAGCCGGCGTCGGCGACGGCGATCACCTCGGCGTCCAGCGCCGGGTCGTCGACCCCGATCGCCTCCACCCCGACCTGCTGCAGCTGCCGGTACCGGCCGGCCTGGGGGCGCTCGTAGCGGAAGAACGGCCCGGCGTAGCACAGCTTCACCGGCAGCGGGCCGCGGTCCAGCCCGTGTTCGATCACCGCGCGGACCACCCCGGCGGTGCCCTCCGGGCGCAGCGTCACCGAGCGGTCGCCGCGGTCGGCGAAGGTGTACATCTCCTTGGCGACCACGTCGGTGGACTCCCCCACCCCGCGGGCGAAGAGCGTGGTGTCCTCGAAGATCGGCAGCTCGATATCGCCGTAGCCGGCCCGGCGCGCGGCCTCCAGCAGGCCGTCCCGGACCGCGACGAACCGCGCCGAGTCCGGCGGCAGGTAGTCGGGCACGCCCTTCGGCCCGGTGAACGCGCGCGGGGTCGGCGGCTTAGGTCCTCGGGGAGGGCTCATCGGCTCAGGCCCTCCAGGAACGGGTTGTGGCGCCGCTCGGCGCCGATGGTCGTCCGCGGGCCGTGGCCGGGCAGCACGACGGCGGCGTCGTCGAGCACCAGCAGCTTGTCGACGATCGAGCCCATCAGGTCACGCCCGCTGCCGCCGGGCAGGTCGGTGCGGCCGACCGAGTTCTGGAACAGGGTGTCGCCGCTGAACACCACCTCCACGGCTCCGTCGGAGAAATCACCCTGGACCCGCAGGATCACCGAGCCGCGGGTGTGCCCGGGGGTGTGGTCGACGGTGACGGTGGTGTCGCCGAGGCCGATCTTGTCGCCGTCGCGGTCCAGCTCGACCAGCTGCCGCGGCTCCCGGAACATCACCTTGGACAGCGCGCCGAACAGCGCGTGGCCGGGCAGCGTGGCCAGCGACCGGATCGGGTCGGTCAGCATGAACCGGTCCGCCGGGTGGATGTAGGTGGGGCAGCCGTAGGTGTCGGAGACCTTCTGCGCCGACCAGATGTGGTCGATGTGCCCGTGGGTGAGCAGCACGGCGGCCGGGGTCAGCCGGTTCTCGTCGAGAATCCGCCGCAGCGGGCCGGCGGCCCGCTGTCCGGGGTCGACGATGATCGCGTCGGCGCCGGGGCGCTGCGCCAGCACGTAGCAGTTGCACTGCAGCATCCCGGCGGGAAATCCGGTGACCAACACGGTGCCCAGTTTCTCATCCCGGCGCCCGCCGGCCGGACACCACCGGGCCGCGGCATCGGCGGTCACCGTCGGCTGGCAGACTCAACCCGGACTCACCACCTAACCACGGAGGTCATTCGGCCGTGCCGACCAACCGAGAACGACGCGAAACAGCCAAGCGCAGACTGGAGCAACAGCTCAAGCGCCGCGAGGAGCGGGCTCGACGGCGGCGGCTGATGAGCATCGCGGCCGCGGTCGGGGCGACGGTGCTGGTGATCGCGGGCGGAACCACCGCGGTGCTGATGAAGAAGCGCGGCTCGCACCAGGAGGCCGCCGCCGAAAGCGCCCCCGGGGAGCTGCCGGTGTTCAAGGCGCCGGAGAACCTCGGCGCCGACTGCCAGTACCCGGCATCGGGCAAGGCGGCCAAGGACGTCAAACCGCCCCGGACCGGCGCGGTGCCCACCGACCCGGCCGAGATCAGCGTCAGCATGATGACCGACCAGGGCCCGATCGGGCTGATGCTGGAGAACGGGCAGTCGCCGTGCACGGTCAACAGCTTCGTCAGCCTGGCCAGCCAGGACTACTTCAACGACACCTCGTGCCACCGGCTCACCACCGAGCCGGAGCTCAGTGTGCTGCAGTGCGGTGACCCGACCAGCAAGGGCACCGGTGGGCCGGGCTACCGGTTCACCAACGAGTACCCGACCAACCAGTACCCCCCGGGCGACCCCGCGCTGACGGTACCGGTGACCTATCCCCGCGGCACCCTGGCGATGGCCAACAGCGGGCCGGGGACCAACGGCAGCCAGTTCTTCCTGGTGTACCAGGACTCGAAGCTGCCGCCGCAGTACACGATCTTCGGCCGGATCCAGGACGACGGGCTGGAGACCCTGGACAAGATCGCCGCCGCCGGCGTCGCCGCCGACAGCACCAACCCCAACGACGGCCCGCCGGCCACCAAGGTGGTCATCCAGTCGGTGCGGACGGACTGAGGCCGCGATGAGCCACTCCGCGTCCCCGGCGACCCGACGGTCGGCGATCGTCGGTGCGACGCTGGGCTGCCTGCTCGGCGTGCTGACGACGATCGCGGCGTGCAGCCGTGAACACGAGGCACCACGGTCCGGTTCGGCGCCGGAGTCCAGTTCGACGGAGCCGACCAGCGCACCGGCCGCGTCCGGGGTCGACTGCCGGTACGTGCCCACGCCCGGTCCGTCGGAGCAGCCGGTGAACCCACCGCAGTCGGGCCCGCTGGCCGCCGGCCCGGAGCAGGTCGTCGTCCAGCTGCGAACCGACCGGGGCGACATCGGCCTGACCCTGGACAGCCGCCGGTCGCCGTGCACGGTGAACAGCTTCGTCAACCTGACCCGGCAGCACTTCTTCGACGACACCCGCTGCCACCGGCTGACCACCGCGGTGACCCTGAGCGTGCTGCAGTGCGGCGACCCGCGCGGCGACGGCACCGGCGGGCCCGGCTACCAGTTCGCCAACGAATACCCGACCGACCAGTACCCGCCGAACGACCCCGCGCTCAACCGGCCGATCAGCTACCCGCGCGGCACCCTGGCAATGGCCAACGCCGGGCCGGGAACCAACGGCAGCCAGTTCTTCCTGGTGTACGCCGACTCGCAGCTGCCGCCGCAGTACACGATCTTCGGCACCATCGACGACACCGGGCTGACCACGCTGGACACCATCGCCGCGGCGGGGGTGGCCGACGGTGGGCAGGACGGGCCGCCGACCACCCCGGTCACCATCACCTCGGCGCAGCTGGGCTGAGTTCGGGCCGCCTCGGGCCGCCTCAGGCCGCAGACGTCACCCGGTAGACGTCGTAGACGCCCTCGACGTTGCGGACCACGTTGAGCAGGTGCCCCAGGTGCTTCGGGTCGCCCATCTCGAAGGTGAACCGGCTCACCGCCACCCGGTCCCCCGAGGACGTGGTCACCGACGCCGACAAGATGTTCACCTTCTCGTCGGCCAGCACCTTGGTCACGTCGGAGAGCAACCGGTGCCTGTCCAGCGCCTCCACCTGGATCGCCACCAGGAACACCGACGACGATGACGGCGCCCATTTCACCTCGATGATGCGTTCGGCCTGCTGGCGCAGCGACTCGGCGTTGGTGCAGTCGGTGCGGTGCACGCTGACCCCGCCGCCGCGGGTGACGAAGCCCATGATCTGGTCGCCGGGCACCGGGGTGCAGCACTTGGCCAGCTTGGTCAGCGTCCCGGGCGCGCCGGGCACCGCGACCCCGACGTCGTCGGTGCGGCGGCGGCGGCCGCGCAGGGTCAGCGGGGTGGACCGCTCGGCCAGGTCGTCCTCGGCCTGGTCCACCCCGCCCAAAAGATCCACCAGCCGCTGCACCACGTGGTGCGCCGACACGTGGCTCTCGCCGACCGCGGTGTAGAGCGCCGAGACGTCGGCGTAGTGCAGCTCCCGGGCCAGCGCGGCCATCGACTCGCCGTTCACCAGCCGCTGCAGCGGCAGGCCCACCCGACGCACCTCGCGGGCGATGGCGTCCTTGCCGGACTCCAGCGCCTCCTCACGACGCTCCTTGGCGAACCACTGCCGGATCTTGGTCTTGGCCCGCGGCGACCCCACGAACTGCTGCCAGTCCCGCGACGGCCCGGCGTTCTGCGCCTTGGAGGTGAAGACCTCCACCACTTCCCCGTTCTCCAGCTGGCGCTCCAGCGCCACCAGCCGACCGTTCACCCGGGCGCCGATGCACCGATGGCCAACCTCGGTGTGCACCGCGTAGGCGAAGTCCACCGGGGTGGATCCGGCCGGCAGGGTGATCACATCCCCCTTGGGGGTGAAGACGAAGATCTCCTTGACCGCCAGGTCGTAGCGGAGCGACTCGAGGAACTCGCCGGGGTCGGCGGCCTCCCGCTGCCAGTCCAGCAGCTGGCGCATCCAGGCCATGTCGTCGATCTCGGTGGCGGCATGCGGATGCGGAACGCCGTTGCGGCCCTTGGCCTCCTTGTAGCGCCAGTGCGCCGCGATGCCGT
>NZ_JBYCLB010000689.1:0-2962 GCF_057473705.1 Mycobacterium sp. TH-M15
GAGCCTGGCCGCCGGTCTGCTGCTGGTGGCGATCGCCCTGACGCTCATCGGCGAGAACTCCTGGAGCGACCCGTTGACCACATGGGTTGCCCCCCTCGGCTCGCTGGCTTTCCTGGCGATCACCGGTGTTGTGCTGATCGGGGAGCTCAAGCACCCGTTGCGGTTCTACCTGATCTTCACCCGGCCGCACTGGAGCAGCTGGCTGGTGCGCGGGGCATTCATCATGAGCGGCTACGGCGCGATCCTCTGCCTCTACCTGCTGGCCGTCGTCGTCGGGGTGGGCTGGCTGCAACGGCTCTGTGGGATCGTCGCGGTGCCGCTGGCGCTGGGCACCGCGGGCTACACCGCTTTTCTGTTCGCGCAGGCCAAGGCCCGCGATCTGTGGCAGAGCGCGTTGCTCCCACTGCATCTGACGGTGCAGGCGGTGCTGGCCGGGGCGGCCGGCCTGCTGCCGTTCACCGCGGCCGCCGGCTACGCCCCGCACCGGACGCTGGTCGCCACCGAGATCGTCGTCGCGGCCGCGGCGACGCAGATTCTGCTGACCTGGGCCGAAGTGGCGCTGCCGCACGTCACCGCGCACGCCCATCTGGCGATCCGGGAGATGGTGCGGGGCCGGTTCGCACCGTTCTTCTGGGCCGGTATCGGCGGTGTCGCGGTGGCGATCGCCGCGCCGTGGATCGGATGGGTCGCCACCCCGTTCGCGCTTTTCGGACTGCTCGCTCACGAACATGCCTACATCCAAGCGGGGCAGTCGGTTCCGCTGGCCTGACACCACAGAGGGGATCGGTGCGCAAACACACGGCAGAAGACATCGACGAGCGCGCCCGGCGGGTGTCGGCGGCTCGGCACGCCGTCGAGTCGCGCGGCGAAACCTTCTACCAGGGGCCCAGCGCGGTGCACCTGGCGGCTTTCCCGCCGAAGGAACGCTGGGACAACTGGGTGGAGCTGGATTCGCGGTCCTGGCCGCGCCGCGTCGAGCACAGTTACCTGCTGGTGCCGACAACCTGCTTCAACTGCGAGTCCGCCTGTGGCCTCCTAGCCTACGTCGACCGCGACGATCTGCACGTCCGCAAATTCGAAGGCAACCCCGAACACCCGGGTTCGCGGGGCCGCAACTGCGCCAAGGGGCCGGCGACGATCAACCAGATCACCGACCCGGACCGGATTCTCTACCCGCTCAAACGCGTCGGCCCCCGCGGCGGCGGCCAGTGGCAGCGGGTCAGCTGGGACGAGGCCTTGGACGCGCTGGCGCACCGGCTGCGGGCCGCGATCACCGAGCACCGGAACAACGAAATCATGGTGCACATCGGGCGGCCGGGGGAGGACGGTTTCACCGAGCGGGTGCTGTCCAGTTGGGGTGTCGACGGCCACAACTCGCACACCAACGCCTGCTCGGCCGGCGGGCGCACCGGCCTGGCGTTCTGGGCGGGAATCGACCGGCCCAGCCCGGACTACGCCAATGCAAAAGTCATCTATCTGATCAGCTCGCATCTGGAGACCGGGCACTACTTCAACCCGCACGCTCAGCGGATCACCGACGCCCGCGCCAACGGCGCCAAGCTGATCGTGCTCGACACCCGGCTGTCCAACACCGCCACCCACGCCGACCACTGGCTTTCCCCGCAGCCCGGCAGCGAGGCCGCGATCAACCTGGCCATCGCCCGCCACCTGGTCACCGAAGGCCGCTATGACCGCGAATTCGTTCGCCGGTGGTGGAACTGGCGCCAATACCTGCAAACCTGCGCACCGGAGCTGCCGGCGACGTTCGAGGCGTTCGAGGGCGAGCTGCGCCGGCTCTACGACGCCTACACCTTCGAGTTCGCCGCCGCCGAATCCGGCGTCGCGGCGGACACCCTGCGCGCGGTGGCCGAGACCGTGGCCGGTGCCGGCAGTCGGTTCGCGGCGCACTGCTGGCGCTCGGCGGCGGCGTCGAACCTCGGTGGCTGGCAGGTGTCGCGAACCCTGTTTTTGCTGTCGGCGCTGCTCGGCGCCGTCGGCACCGAGGGAGGTACGTCGCTCAACACGTGGAACAAGTTCGTGCCCAAGCCGATCCACAACCCGCCGCACCCGCCGGTCTGGCAGGAGCTGAGCTGGCCGCCGGAGTACCCGCTGGCGCACAACGAGATGTCGATCCTGCTGCCGCATCTGATCAAAGACGGCCGGGGCCGGCTGGACACCTACTTCATCCGGGTCTACAACCCGGTGTGGACCAACCCGGACGGGCTGTCCTGGATGGAGGTGCTCACCGACGAGCAGGCGGTCGGCTGCTTCGTGGCGCTCACACCGACCTGGAGCGAGTCGGCGTATCTGGCCGACTGGGTGCTGCCGATGGGGCACTCCTCCGAGCGCCACGACACCCACTCCTACGAGCAGTACGACGGGCAGTGGCTGGCCTTTCGCCAGCCGGTGCTGCGCACCGCGCGGCAGCGGCTCGGCGAGACCGTCACCGACACCCGCGACGTCAACCCCGGCGAGGTGTGGGAGGAGAACGAGTTCTGGATCGAACTGTGCTGGCGGATCGACCCCGACGGCGAACTCGGCATCCGCCGCTACTACGAGTCGAAGGCTCATCCCGGCGAAAAGCTCACCGTGGACGAGTATTACGGCTGGATGTTCGAGAACTCGGTGCCGGGCTTGCCGCAGCGGGCGGCGCAGGAGGACCTCACCCCGCTGGAATTCATGCGCCGCTACGGGGCTTTCGAGATTTCGCGCGGGGTGGGGGCGGTCTACGAACACGAGATCCCGGACGCGGAGCTGGCCGGCTCGTACGTCGACGCGGCCGGGCGGGTGTACACCGCGGCCCCCGAACCCGAGCACGTCAACATCGTGCCCGAGGCCACACCCGCACCCGACGCCGCGGGCCGGCGGGCGGTGGGGGTGCAGGTGGACGGGCGGCTGCTGCGCGGGTTCACCACGCCGTCGGGCCTGCTGGAGTTCTATTCGCCGACGCTGGCCGCGTGGG
>NZ_JBYCLB010000690.1:0-10478 GCF_057473705.1 Mycobacterium sp. TH-M15
GATGTTCGCGATCGCCTACACCCGGGCGAACGTCGGCCGGCAGCTGTTGGAGGTCAACGCCGGCTTCGACCGGATCGCCCGCGACCGCGGCTTCTACTCGCACGAGCTGATCGCCGAGATCGCCCAGCGCGGCGGTGTGCGGGGCTACCCGGAGCTCCCCGAAGAGGTGCGGGCCGCCTTCCCGACCGCGGCCGAGATCGCGCCGGAATGGCACCTGCGGATGCAGGCCGCGGTGCAGCGGCACGTCGACGCCGCGGTGTCCAAGACCGTCAACCTGCCGGCCGACGCGACCGTCGAGGACGTCCGGGCCATCTACCTGGCGGCCTGGCAGGGCAAGGTCAAGGGCATCACGGTGTACCGGTACGGCAGCCGGGACGGGCAGGTGCTCAGCTACGCCGCACCGGACGCGCCGCCCACCGCCGACCTGGAATTCAGCGGCGGCTGCGGCGGCGGCCGGGTCTGCGAGTTCTGACCGGCCGGGCTTGCTTAAGCCGGCGAGTAGCCGGGCGGGTTCACCGAGTCCACCCACAGGTCGACGCCGAGGTCGCCGCCGGGCACGCAGTCGTAGACCGACAGGTCGGTGACGCCCGAGTCGACCAGCACGTCCTCGCAGAGCAGCGAGTTCCCGGTGTACTCGGTGGCCGGCCTGGTGACGACGGCGTAGGCCGCGTCGGCGTAGACGTCCGGGGTGCGGGCCCGGGCCATCGCCTCGTCGCCGCCGAGCAGGTTCTGCACCGCGGCGGTGGCGATCAGGGTGCGCGGCCACAGCGTGTTGGACGCGATCCCGTGCGAGCGCAGCTCCTCGGCCATCCCGAGCGCGCAGAGCGTCATGCCGAACTTGGCCATCATGTAGGCGGTCGGCTTGAGCCACTTGGGGTCCAGCCGGATCGGCGGCGACAAGGTCAGGATGTGCGGGTTGTCCCGGCCGATCAGGTGCGGGATGCATGCCTGCGACACCGCGTAGCTGCCGCGCACCTCGATGCCGTTCATCAGGTCGAACCGCTTCAGCGGCACCTCCAGGATCGAGCCCAGGTTGATCGCCGAGGCGTTGTTGACGCAGATATCGATCCCCCCGAATTTCTCCACCGTCTGCGCCACCGCCGCGGCCACCGAGTCGCCGTCCCGGATGTCACCGACGATCGGCAGCGCCTGCCCGCCGGCCTCCTCGATCTCGGTTGCCGCGGTGTAGACGGTGCCGGGCAGCTTGGGGTGCGGCTCGGCGGTCTTGGCGATCAGCGCGATGTTGGCGCCGTCGCGCGCCGCCCGCTTGGCGATCGCCAGCCCGATGCCGCGGCTGGCGCCGGAGATGAACATGGTTTTTCCGGAGAGCGATGCTGAGTTGGCCATAGCGGTCACCCTATGCCGACGGTGACGGCGCCGACTATGCAGCACGAAGATCGGCGACGATGGCACCGATCAACCCGATCAGGTCGCCCGGCGCCACCACCACGTCCCAACCGCGCCGGCCGGCGCTGCACGCCACCCGGTCCCAGTCCAGCGCCGAGCCGTCGACCACCGTCGGCAGCGTCGTGCGCTGCCCGAACGGTGAGATGCCGCCGAGCACGTAGCCGGTGGACCGCCGGGCGACGGCCGGGTCGGCCATGGCGGCCCGGGGCACGCCCAGGGCGGCGGCGACCGCCTTCAGCGACAGCCGCCACGGCACCGGCAGCACCGCCACCGCCAGGCCGGGCGGGGTCAGCTGCGGGCCGGCCACCACCAGCGTCTTGTACACCTGCTCGGCGACCAGGCCGGTCGGGCCGGCGGCGCCGCCGGTGAGCTGTTCCACCGCCTCAGCGCCGAACGCATGCCGACCGGAGCCGTGCGCAGCTCCTCCGTGCCGCTGCGCTCCACCTCCTCGCCGGTGCGGGTCGTGCCGGTAGCGCAGCACCTGGTGCGGCACCCCGGCCGCCACCAGGGCCGCGATCGCCGGGGTCGCCGCGCCGGTCATCGGCCCAGGTTATCGGCTCGGCGGGCGGACGCCGGAAATAGCGCCGGGGCCGGCGTTGTTGACCGGTTCATTCCGGTAATCGGGCGTCGGGTCACGCGTTGTCGGCCGCCGCCCTAGGATCGGGAAGGGAGTCCGGGTGTCAACGTCGACGAGCCTGCTGGAGACCGCGCCGCTCGGCTGGAGCGGTCGGCCTGCCGCAGCGGCCACGGAGCTGTTGGCGGGCCCCCCGACGGAAGGGATTGTGGCAATCGACATGGGCGACGGCGAGCGGGCGACCGAGGCGCAGACGTCTGCGGTGGCGCCGTCCGGTCCGGTCCGCTCCGAGGAATCCGACCAGCAGCTGACGGCCCGGTTCGAGCGCGACGCGATCCCGCTGCTGGACCAGCTCTACGGCGGCGCGCTGCGGATGACCCGCAATCCCGCCGACGCCGAGGACCTGCTGCAGGAGACCATGGTCAGGGCCTACGCCGGCTTCCGCTCATTCCGGGCGGGCACCAACCTCAAGGCGTGGCTCTATCGCATCCTGACCAACACCTACATCAACGGCTACCGCAAGAAGCAGCGCAAGCCGGCGGAGTATCCGACCGAGGAGATCACCGACTGGCAGCTGGCGGCCTCCGCCGCGCACTCGTCGACCGGCCTGCGCTCGGCCGAGGTGGAGGCGCTGGAGGCGTTGCCGGACACCGAGATCAAAGAGGCGCTGCAGGCGCTGCCCGAGGATTTCCGGATGGCGGTGTACTACGCCGACGTCGAAGGCTTCCCGTACAAGGAGATCGCCGAGATCATGGACACCCCGATCGGGACGGTGATGTCGCGGCTGCACCGCGGCCGGCGCCAACTGCGCGGCCTGCTGGCCGACGTGGCCAAGGAGCGGGGTTTCCTCCGTGGCGCGGCCACGGAGGAGGTGCCGTCATGACCGAGCGCTCGTGCGGCGCCCCCGGTCCCGACGAGTCGCCGCTGGGCATGGGCTGCGCCGAGGTGATCGCCGAGGTGTGGACGCTGCTGGACGGCGAATGCACCGCCGACGACAAGGCCCGGCTCCGCCGGCACCTGGAGGAGTGCCCCGAGTGCCTGCGACACTACGGGGTCGAGGAACGGATCAAGGCGCTGATCGCCCGCAAATGCAGCGGCGAGAAGGCCCCGGACCGCCTGCTGCAGCGGGTGCGGGTGCAGATCCGCACCACGATCATCCGTCGATAGCCGCGCTCAGGCGTTCGGCCGTTTGCCGTGGTTGGCCTTGCTGTGTTTGCGGTCGCGCTTCTTCCGGCCGCGCTTTGCCATGACTGATCCTCCTCGCACAGGTACCGGCCGACCAGTCTCCCACATCGGCCGGGGGCGGGTCACGCCACGGTCTGCCCGGTCGGTTGTGGTTCGATGGGGCGGACAGGATTGCACAGCACAGCACGGCTCAGTCGTCGTGGTGACCAGCGAGGTGGAGATGGCCGAGGACGTCCGCGCGGAGATCGTGGCCAGCGTGCTTGAGGTCATGGTTCGCGAGGGGGACCCGATCAGCGCCGGTGACACCGTGGTGCTGCTGGAGTCGATGAAGATGGAGATTCCGGTGCTGGCCGAGGAGTCCGGAACCGTCAGCAAGGTCAGCGTGTCGGTGGGCGACGTGATCCAGGCCGGTGATCTGATCGCGGTGATCGACTGACCGCCGCGGGGCGGTTCGCGCATGTCCACCCTCGGTGATCTGCTCGCGGAACACACCGCCCTGCCCGGCGACGGGGTGGACCGGCTGCACGCTGTGGTCCGGGAATGGCAGTTGCTGGCCGACCTGTCGTTCGCCGACTGCCTGATGTGGGTGCGGTGCGACGCCGATCCCGGCGACGGCCTGGTCTGCGTTGCGCAGTGCCGCCCGAACACGGCCCCTACGGTGCTGCTCAGCGATGTCGTCGGACGGGTGCTGCCGGCCGACCGGCTGCCGCTGGTGACCGTGGCATTCGACTCCGGGGCCATCGGTCGGGGGAGCACCGCCGGAGAGCACGACGTCGAAGCCGTGCCGATCCGGAACGCCGACCGGGTGGTGGCGGTGCTGACCCGGCAGACCGCGCTGGCGGCGACCCGAAAGTCCAGCCGGCTGGAGACGGCCTACCTGGACTGCGCGCAGACGCTGATGCAGATGGTCGCCGAGGGCAGCTTCCCCGACGTGGGCGACCCGGGGACGACCCGGTCCAGCCCACGGGTCGGCGACGGCTTCATCCGCCTCGACGCCCACGGCGTGGTCGGCTACGCCAGCCCGAACGCGATGTCGGCCTACCACCGGATGGGGCTGACCGCCGAGTTGGCCGGGCGGAGCCTGGTCGCGGCCACCCGGCCGCTGATCTCCGACCCGTTCGAGGCCCAGGAGTTCGCCGACCTGCTGCACGGCGCGCAGAACGCCGGTCCCGGCATGCGGCTGGAGATCGGGGCGGCCGGCGCGGTGGTGCTGGTGCGGAGCCTGCCGCTGCGGGCCGGCGGCGCCTCGGCCGGGGTCGCGGTGTTGATCCGGGACGTCACCGAGGTGAAACGCCGGGACCGCGCGCTGCTCTCCAAGGACGCCACCATCCGGGAGATCCATCACCGGGTGAAGAACAACCTGCAGACGGTGGCGGCGCTGCTGCGGCTGCAGGCCCGGCGAACCGAGAACGCCGAGGGGCGCGACGCGCTGCTCGAGTCGGTGCGGCGGGTGTCGTCGATCGCCCTGGTCCACGACGCGCTGTCGGTGTCGCTGGACGAGCAGGTCAACCTCGACGAGGTGATCGACCGGATCCTGCCGATCATGAACGACGTGGCCAGCGTGGAGCCCGCGGGGACCGCGGTGACCCCGGTCCGGGTGCAGCGGGTGGGGACGCTCGGGGTGCTCGACGCCGCCCGCGCGACCGCGCTGACCATGGTGCTCACCGAGCTGGTGCAGAACGCGATCGAGCACGCGTTCGAGCCCGGTGCCGCGGATCGGAACGTGACGATCCGCGCCGAACGGTCGGCTCGCTGGCTCGACCTGGTGGTCCGCGACAACGGGCGCGGGCTGCCGGACGGGTTCAGCCTGGAGAACTCGGATCGGTTCGGGCTGCAGATCGTCGGCACGCTGGTCTCGGCCGAGCTGAACGGCTCGCTGACCGCCGGAGACGCGCCGGGCGGGGGAACCGAGATGGTGCTGCGAATTCCGATCGGCAGCCGGCGGCCCCGTACCGCGCAGTAACCGGCCGGAAACACCGATCCCCCGGAAGACGCGGAAAACGCGGCCCCGAGGATCGGAGCCGCGTCGTCGCGGTGTTGCTCGGCCGGTGGATCAGACCCCGGTGCGGGCCCTGGTCCGGGCGTTGCGGCGCTTCAGCGTGCGCCGCTCGTCCTCGCTCATGCCGCCCCAGACGCCGGCGTCCTGGCCGGTCTCCAGCGCCCAGGTGAGGCATTCGGTGATCACCGGGCAACGGCTGCAGACCAGTTTCGCTTCAGCGATCTGGGCGAGTGCCGGGCCGCTGTTCCCCACCGGGAAGAACAACTCCGGGTCCTCGTCGCGACAGACCGCCTTGTGGCGCCAATCCATAGAACGTAACTCCTCACTCTGGGCGCAGCCGGGCGCGCACGTTTTCTTCGACTGTTAAAAGCGGGCGCAAGAAACTCACAACGGCTTGCATCCGATCGTTCGATCGTTTCACAGGCTGCCCGGATGTCAAGGGTGACCGTTACCACGTGGCCAATCTCACGTCCGAACCGGGCTGCTTCCCGCGCGTCCGTCCATTTGTACTACACTGCCCGCCGATTCGGGCGGATCTGCCGAATCGAATATTGTTTGCGCAGGTCAGCGGTGAACTCGGGCGGGTGGCGCGACGACGCTCAGCGCGTCCGGGACGGACCGGAACGTCATCGAGTCGCGCAGGCCGAGGTAGTCGCCGTCGATCTGGGTCGCGATCGGGGAGCTGGCGTCGATGCGGACCCGGGCCACGTCGTCGTTGCGGATGAGCGGTCGGCCGCGCGGGTTCGGGCGCTTGGCGAACATCTGCCCGGCTATCCGCAGGGTGGGCAGCAGCTTCAGGCTGGTCAGCGCGAAGACGCCCAGGCCGGTCTCGAACGTGCAGCCCGGGTTGGTCCAGACCGGGCGGTCGTTGGCATAGGTCCACGGCGAGGTGTTGGAGACGAACGCGAAGTGCACCCCGGGTACCGGGTCGTCGTCGCCGACCTGCATGGTCAGCGTCGGCGGGCGGCGGGTGCTGGCCAGCACGGTGCTGACCGACGTGCGGATGTAGCGGGCCGCGCTGACCGAGCGGCCCTTGTCCCGTTCCGCCTCGACCGCGGCCACCACCGCGCCGTCGGCCCCCATGCCCGCGTTCAGCACGGCCCACCGCTCACCGCAGTCGATCAGGCCGATCCGGCGCCAGCTGCGCCCACCGGGGTCGCCGTTGAGCAGGCGGATCAGCTGATTGGTCGCATCGGTCGGATCGGCGGGGATGCCCAGCGACCGGGCGAAGACGTTCGCCGAACCGCCCGGCACCACCGCGACCGCGGGCAACCGGGCCGGCGGCGGCGAGCCGGGGTGGCCGAGCAGGCCGTTGACCACGCCGTGCACGGTGCCGTCACCGCCGTGCGCGATGACCAGATCGACCCCGTCGGCGGCCGCCTTCTCGGCGATCTCGATCGCGTGCCCGCGGTGCCGGGTGTGCTCCACCGCCAGATCGAGCCGGCTCTCCAGCGCGTGGGCCAGCAGGTCCCGGCCCGCCCGGGTGGTGGACGTGGCATTGGGGTTGACGATCAGCACGGCGCGCACGAGCGACCAGTCTATGGGACGGGCCTGGTTACGCTGGCGCTGTGAACACGCCAATCCCGGTCCCCGGCGTGGTGCGCGGCGCGGGGGTGATCGTCGGGGGGCAGGGCGCCGCGGCGTTGGCGGTCGCGGTGGTGCTGGTGGTCCGCGGGCTGGCCGGCGCCGACCAGCGGGCGGTGAACGGCTTCGCCACCGCGACCTGGTTCGCCCTGGCCGGCGCCGTCGTGCTGGCCGGTTCGTGGGCGCTGCTTCGCGGCCGGCGGTGGGGGCGGGGCATCGCCGTCTTCACCAACCTGCTGCTGTTGCCGGTCGCCTGGTATCTGGGCGTCGGATCGCACCGGTGGGGGTACGGGGTCGCGGTCGGGGTGCTCGCGCTGGCGGTGCTGGCCCCGCTGTTCAGTCCGGCCGCGCTGCGCTGGGCGGCCAGCGCGGACGGCCGCGCGCCGCGCCGGCCGGCCGAATAGCCGGCACCGCTACCGAGGCACGCCCAGCGCGGTCAGCACCGTGTTGAATTTGGTTGTGGTCTCGGCGAGTTCGTCGTCGGGGTCGGATTCGGCGACGATCCCGCCGCCGGCGTGTGCGACCGCGTGCCGCCGGTCGGCGGCCACTTGGGCGCAGCGCAGCGAGACCACCCAACGGCCGTCGCCGGCCGCGTCGCACCAGCCGACCGCACCGGCGTAGAAGCCGCGGTCCCCCTCGAGTTCGGCGATCGATTCGACCGCCGCGCCGGTCGGGTATCCGCCGACCGCGGCGGTGGGGTGCAGGGCCAGCGCCAAATCCAGTGCGGTGGTGGCCGCGGTGCGCAGCTCACCGGTGATCGGCGTGCTCAGGTGCCAGACCGCGGCGGTCCCGCTCAGCTGCGGCTCGGCGGCGACGTCCAGCTCGGCGCAGAGCGGGTCGAGCGCTTCCTGCAGCTGGTCGACGACGAGCTGATGCTCGTGCCGGTTCTTGCCGGAGCCGGCCAGCGCGCGCGCATTGGCCGCGTCGGTCGCCGGGTCCGGTGAGCGCGGTGCCGACCCGGCGAACGGCCGGCAGCTCACCCGCCGACCGGTGCGGGTCACCAGCAGCTCCGGGCTGGCGCCCACCAGCGCGGCCCCGGCGTGCCGGCCGCCGGCCGCGGTCAGGTCGACCAGGTAGCCGTAGCTTCCCGGGTCGGCCGCGACCAGCCGGCGCAGCACGATCCGCAGGTCCAGCGGGGCGTCGGCGACCAGCTGCAGCCCGCGGGCGAGCACCACCTTGGACAGCGGGTTGGCCGGGTCGGCCAGCGCGTGCAGCGCACGTGCGACCCGCTCGCGGTGCTGGTCCGGCGGCGGGGTCGCCGCGGCGACCCGGACCGGCGGCAGCGGGCCGTCCGGCCAGTCCGGCAGCGAGCCGATCCGGCGCAGCCCGGGCGTGAGCATCAGCGCGGCGGCCGCGCGCAGGTCGAACGGCAACGCGCCCACCACGATCGGCGCCGCACCGGAGTGCAACGCCGCCCGCGCGGCGGCGATATCCGGACAGGCGGTGCCGGCGGCCGCGTCGGCGATCAGGGTCCCGGTCGGCCCGGACAGCACGAACGCCGGGGTGGCGGGGCTCAACTGCGCCGACCGGTCAACCCGAGCGCGAGGAGGTGCCGCATCGCGTGCTCGAAGCCGCAGACCGCGACCGATGCGGCCGTCATGCCGAACCGGGCGCCCTCGGCCAGGGGCAGTTCGAGCCAGCGGGTGATCACCGCGCGGGAGAAGTGTCCGTGCCCGACCAGCACCACGTCCCGCGTCGGCAGCTGCCGCAGCGCCGTGACGACCACCCGGTCGGCGCGGTCGCTGACCTCTCGGATGCTCTCCCCGCCGGGACAGTCGTGGGTCCAGACCAGCCAGCCGGGGTCGGTCTCCCGGATCTGCGGGGTGGTCAGGCCCTCGTAGCGGCCGTAGTCCCACTCGGCCAGATCGTCGGAGATCTCGTCGATGTGCAGCCCGGCCAGCTCGGCGGTGACCCGGGCGCGCCGGCGTGGGCTGCTGATCACCAGCGGATCGACCAGGCCGAGCCCGTCGAGCACGCCGGCCGCGTTCACCGCCGCCTGCCGACCGGCCTCGGTCAGCTCCAGCTCGGTCCGGCCGGTGTGCCGCCCGGACTTGGACCAATCGGTCTCGCCATGCCGCAGCAGCACCACCCGATGATCCTCGATCCCCACGCCGTCCGATTCTGCCCGACGCACCGCATCGCCGTCGCGGGCGGCACGCTGGCGCGTCGCCGTGCCAGGATGGCACTACCCGGGGCGGTGCGAAGGAGGGGATCCGATGCGGATATTGGCGGCGGCCAACCAGAAGGGCGGCGTGGCCAAGACGACGACGGTGGCGTCGCTGGGCGCAGCGATGGCCGAGCGGGGTCGGCGGGTGCTGCTGGTGGACCTGGATCCGCAGGGGTGCCTGACGTTCTCGCTGGGCCACGATCCGGACAAGCTGCCGGTGTCGGTGCACGAGGTGCTGCTCGGCGACGTGGAACCGGATGCGGCGCTGGCGACCACCGCGGAGGGAATGACGTTGCTGCCGGCCAACATCGACCTGGCCGGCGCCGAGGCGATGCTGCTGATGCGGGCCGGTCGCGAGTACGCGCTGCAGCGGGCGCTGGCCAAACTCGGTGCCGAGTCGAAAGACCGGTTCGACGTGGTGATCCTGGACTGCCCGCCGTCGCTCGGGGTGCTCACGCTCAACGGCCTGACCGCCGCCGACGAGGTGATCGTGCCGTTGCAGTGCGAGACGCTGGCGCACCGCGGGGTGGGGCAGTTCCTGCGCACCGTCGCCGACGTCCAACGGATCACCAACCCGAAGCTGCAGCTGCTGGGAGCGCTGCCGACGCTGTATGACGCGCGCACCACCCACACCCGGGACGTGCTGTTCGACATCGCCGACCGCTACGGCATCGCGGTGCTGGCGCCGCCGATCCCGCGCACGGTGCGCTTCGCCGAGGCCAGCGCGTCGGGGTCGTCGGTGCTGGCCGGCCGGAAGAACAAGGGCGCGATCGCCTACCGCGAGCTGGCGAGCGCGCTGCTCAAGCATTGGAAGACGGGCAAGCCGCTGCCGACGTTCACCCCGGAGGTTTAGCGGGGATCGCGAGCGCGGCGGAGTCGGGCGCTGCGGGTCCCCGCCCGGGACACCAGCTCAGCGCAGCGCGACCACCGTCTCGCCGCGCTGCTCGACCAGCACCGCGCCGGAGACCTGCGGGACCACCGTGGCCACCCCGGCGGGCCGGCTGACCGGGATGACCCGCTCCAGGTGGCCGTTCTCCGGGTGATAGACGCCGACGCCGCCGCTGACCGGGATCAGCAGCTGGTCGGCCATCGACGCGGCCGGCCCGAGCGGGACCGCCGAGCCCGGGCCGGGCACGGTGTAGCGGTAGGCCAGTGTCGTGGCGTCAAACATCACCACGCTGTCACCGGTCCACCAGCTGACCAACTCGGCCACCCGGGCGACCGGAACGGCGGTGCTCTGCGCCGACGCCGGCCGGGGCAGCAGGATGCTGGCGGTGACGGTACCCGATTCGTCGATCACCTCGACCCGGGGCTGCGGGGCGGGCAGGTACACCGCGGTGGCGGTGCCGCTGCCGTCCTGGCTGACCGCCAACACCCGGGCGCCGGAGTCGGCGGCCACCTCGGCCGGCAGATCGTCCTGCGGGACGTAGTGCAGGTCCGGCTCGTCGTCCTCTTTGGCGGACCGGATCAGCGTCAGCCGGGTGTTCGCCTGACCCGGGCAGTTCTCCAGCACCGACACCGCCGATGCTTCGGCGGCCCCGGACAGCAGCGCGCAGCCCTGG
>NZ_JBYCLB010000691.1:0-15079 GCF_057473705.1 Mycobacterium sp. TH-M15
GCCGCCGCTGTACTTCCCGGCGGCGTTCGGCATCGACGCCCACGTGGACACCATGTTCGCCCACAACCTGTTCACCGTCGACTTCCTGTGCGGCCGGCTGCCGCTCTACATCGTCGCGATCTACCCGACGATGGCCACCGTCGCCTTCGAGATCGTCCGCACGCTCGGGGTGTTCCGCCGCTACGGGGCGCTGACCGGGGCGGTCTGCGTCGGTCTGGTGCATCACGCGTTCTACGAGATCTTCGACCACCTGGGCCCGCAGCTGCGCTGGTGGGAGTGGTCGGTGGACAACCCGCTGAACCAGCCGATGTTCGACTCGGTGCCGTTGGGAAGCGTCGTGGTGTTCGCCGCGCTGTGGCCGCTATCGCTGGCGTTCTGCGTCCAGTGGCTGGTCGGCAAGCCGGCCGACCACGGCCGCCGGTTCACCGGCCCGCAGCTGCTCTGGCGGACCGTGCTGATCGGCGTGCTGGCGTCGCTGGGCACCGCGATCCTGCCGCTGCCGGCGACGCTGGCCGGCGCCGCCTTCGGCGGCACGGCGCAGGGCATCGGCTACGTCGTCGAGCTGCTGGCGGTGTTCGCCGTCGCGGTGCCGGCGCTGTACCGGCAGTGGAAGCGACGGGGCGCCGGCGGCAGCATCGAACGGCCCTACGCCGACCCGCTGATGATCCACTACGCGATGGCCTACCTGGTGGTGCTGGCGGTGCTGTGGCTGACCGCGCTGCCGGCTTACGTCGGCGCGGTCGACGGCCGCACCGCCCACGGCGACCCGGTCGGCAGCCTCTGCTACACCGTGGCGTGTTTCGTCGTGGCCGGGCTGTGCACCGCGGCGGCGGCATCGGTCGCCTCGCGACCGGCCGGGCAGAACGCACCGGTGCGCTCGGCGGTTACCGGCTGAACGGGCCCGCGGGCGGTAGCCTGGCCGGTGATGGCCAACCATGCAGCCCCGCTGGACGTGACGGCGCTCCGTGCCGAACTCGGTACGGCGTGGCACCGGATCGACGTGGTCGAGGAGACCGGCTCCACCAACGCCGACCTGCTGGCCCGGGCCGGTGCGGGCACCGACATCGACCGGGTGGTGCTGCTGGCCGAACACCAGAGCGCGGGCCGGGGCCGCCACGGTCGGCACTGGCTGGCGCCGCCGCGCACCCAGGTCGCGCTCTCGGCCGGGGTGAACCCGGCCGATGTTCCGACGTCGTCGTGGGGCTGGCTGCCGCTGGCCACCGGGGTCGCGGTCGTGGACGCGCTGGCCGAGGCGGCGGGGGTCGACGCGATGCTGAAGTGGCCGAACGACGTGCTGGTCGGCGACGGCAAGCTGGCCGGCATCCTGGCCGAGGTGGCCGCACCCCGGCAGGGGATCGTCGTCGGCCTCGGGCTGAACGTCACCATGACCGCCGATCAGGCCCCCGACCCGGCGGCCACGTCACTGGCCATGCTCGGCAAGGACACCGATCGCACCGCGCTGGCCGTCGCGGTGCTGCGTGCGCTGGCGGCCCGGATCGGCGCCTGGCACGCCGCCGGTGGCGGCGACCCGGGCCTGGTGGTGGACTACCGGCGCTATAGCTGCACGCTGGGCGCCCAGGTGCGGGCCGAGCTGCCCGGCGGCCGGTCGGCCGAGGGTGTTGCCACCGCCGTCGACGAGCTGGGCCGCCTCTGCGTCGACACCGGCACCGAGACTCTGGCGCTGTCGGCCGGCGACATCACCCACTTGCGCCC
This sequence comes from Mycobacterium sp. TH-M15, assembly GCF_057473705.1. Lineage (NCBI taxonomy): Bacteria > Bacillati > Actinomycetota > Actinomycetes > Mycobacteriales > Mycobacteriaceae > Mycobacterium > Mycobacterium sp. TH-M15. Next base: position 1,714 of record NZ_JBYCLB010000691.1, read on the forward strand.
CGGCGACTAGGGGTCCCATGGGCTACCCGGACAGCGCCCTGGCCGACGACGAGCAGCTGGTGCTGCACCGGCACCCGCACGTCAAGCACCTGATCGGCGCGGCGACGATGCTGCTGCTGGCCACCGCGGCGGCGGCTTTCGTCGCCGGCGTCGTCAACGCGCGGCAGTGGGATCCGACGGCCAAGAACGTGATCTTCGCGGTGATCGGGGCGATCTGGCTGGTGGTGGTGGGCTGGCTCACCGTGTGGCCTTTTTTAAGTTGGCGCACCACGCATTTCGTCATCACCGAACGGCGGCTGATGTTCCGCCACGGGGTGCTGACCCGCAGCGGTTTCGACATCCCGCTGGCCCGCATCGCGCAGGTGGAGTTCAGTCGCGGCATCATCGACCGGATGCTGCGCGCCGGGACGCTGATCGTCGAATCGGCCGCCCAAGGCCCGCTGGAGTTCTACGACATCCCGCACGTGGAGCAGGTCCACGCGCTGCTGTATCAGGAGCTCTTCGACACCATCGAGTCGTCGGAGCCGTCGTCGAGCAGCTGACGGCGGCGCGGCCGCCAGGCACGCATCAGGGTGACGGTGCCGTCGCGCTCGATGTTGTCCTCCAGCAGCTCGGCGATCCCGCCGGCGGTGAGCGCCGATTCGAGCCCGGACTCCGCGGAGCCGGCCAGCTGGTCGGGGAAGACCCACCGGCGGAACGCCCAGAACCGGAACGCCATCTGCAGCAGGTTGCCGATGATGTAGGCCGAGACGAAGTCGGCGATGTTCTCCATCGTCAGCGACACCGCCGGCACCCGCAGCTGCAGCACGTAGCTGGAGAACCACAGCGGCGCCATCGAGAGCACCACGCCCACCCCGCTGACCGCGAAGAACAGCAGCGCCTCGTGGTGGCGTTCCCGGCCGCCCCGGTCACGGAAGCTCCATTCCCGGTTGAGGATGTAGGACGCGATCACCGCGACGATGCCGGAGATCACCTTGGCGGTTACCGGCTTGGTGTCCAGCACGGTCAGCTTCAGCGTGTAGAAGATGAACGAGTCGATGACGAAGGTGGTGGCCCCGACGATGGCGAATTTGATCAGCTCGTGATGGCGCTCGGCCAACGGCCGGATGACCCGCGGCAGCCGGGCGATCGTGGCGTCTGTGAATGACACAGCACGCCAGTGTACGTACCCGGACCGACCGATGCGTAACTACTGGATAACGAGGGTAACGGCTTGGTAACGGCATCCCGGTGGCCGTCAAAACCCCCCGGCAGCGGGCATGACACCATGAACGCCGTGCCGAAGATCACCACCGCCGAACCGTCCCCCGGGCGATGCCCCCGGGTCGCCATGGTCGGTGGTGGGCAGCTGGCCCGGATGACCCACCAGGCCGCGATCGGCCTGGGCCAGCGGCTGCGGGTGCTGGCCGAACACCCCGACGACCCGGCGGCCCAGGTCACCCCGGACGTGGTGATCGGATCGCACACCGACCTGGACGCCCTGCGCCGGGTCGCGGCCGGGGCCACCGTGCTCACCTTCGACCACGAGCACGTCCCCGGCGAGTTGCTGGAGACGCTGGTCACCGACGGCGTCACCGTGGCGCCGCCGCCGCGGGCGCTGGCGCACGCCCAGGACAAGCTGGTGATGCGGGACCGGCTGGCCGCACTCGGCGTTCCGGTGCCCCGGTACGCGGCCATTCACAGCACTGCCGACCTGCCCGTCCTCGACGCGTTCGCCGGCCGGGTGGGTGGGCCGATCGTGGTCAAGGCGGCCCGCGGTGGGTACGACGGTCGCGGGGTGGCGGCGCCGGAGGGCCTGGCGCAGGCCCGGGAGATCGTCGGCGGCTACCTGGCCTCCGGCGTTTCGGCGCTGGCCGAGGAGCGGGTCGAGCTGCGCCGGGAGCTCTCCGCGCTGGTGGCCCGCTCGCCGTTCGGTCAGGGTGCGGCCTGGCCGGTGGTCGAGACGGTGCAACGCGACGGCATCTGCGTGCAGGTGATCGCCCCGGCGCCGGAGCTCTCCGACCAGCGGGCGGTGGCCGCCCAGCGGTTGGCGCTAGGGCTGGCCGACGAGCTCGGCGTGGTCGGCGTGCTGGCCGTGGAGCTGTTCGAGACGCCCGCCGGCGAGCTGCTGGTCAACGAGCTGGCGATGCGCCCGCACAACTCCGGCCACTGGACCATGGACGGGGCGGTGACCAGCCAGTTCGAGCAGCACCTGCGGGCGGTGCTGGACTACCCGCTGGGCGCCACCGACGCGATCGCGCCGCTGACCGTGATGGCCAACGTGCTGGGTGCGTCGGAGCCGCCGGCGATGAGCCTCGACGAACGGCTGCACCACCTGTTCGCCCGGCTGCCGCAGGTCCGGGTTCACCTGTACGGCAAGGCGGAGCGCCCGGGCCGCAAGATCGGGCATCTCAACCTGCTCGGCTCGGACCCGACGGACCTGCCGAAGCTTCGTGCCGACGCCGAACTGGCGGCACACTGGTTGTCACAGGCGGAGTGGCTCGACGGCGACGATGCGGAGCGAAGCGATGCGGAGGAGCGGCGCTAAATGGCGCCGCCAGATGGGAGCGGCATGACCCAGCAGCCCCGGGTCGGGGTGATCATGGGCAGCGACAGCGACTGGTCGGTGATGTCCGAGGCCGCCAACGCGCTGGCCGAGTTCGACGTGCCGTTCGAGATCGGCGTCGTCTCCGCACACCGCACCCCGGCGCGGATGCTCGACTACGCGCGGGACGCGGCCAGCCGTGGGATCCAGCTGATCATCGCCGGCGCCGGCGGCGCCGCGCACCTGCCCGGGATGGTCGCCGCCGCCACCCCGCTGCCGGTGGTCGGGGTGCCGGTGCCGCTGGCCCGGCTCGACGGGCTGGACTCGCTGCTGTCGATCGTGCAGATGCCGGCCGGGGTGCCGGTGGCCACCGTCTCGATCGGCGGCGCCCGCAACGCCGGACTGCTGGCGGTGCGCATCCTGGGGGCGGCCGATCCGGCGCTGCGCGCCCGGATGGTGGCGTTCCAGAACCAGCTGGCCGAGGCCGTGCAGGCCAAGGACGCGGCGCTGAAGAACCGGCTGGAAAAGCCGGACGGTAAGGTTACCGGCGAGTAACTAGGAGGTCGAGATGGCCGGATGGGCCGGAAATCCGTCATTTGACGTGTTCAAGCTCCCCGAGGAGCACGACGAGCTGCGCGCGGCGATCCGCGCGCTGGCCGAGAAGGAGATCGCCCCGTACGCCGCCGAGGTCGACGAGCAGTCCCGTTTCCCGGAGGAGGCGCTGAAGGCGCTGAACGCGGCCGGGTTCAACGCGGTGCACGTCCCGGAGGCCTACGGCGGCCAGGGCGCGGACTCGGTGGCCGCCTGCATCGTGATCGAGGAGGTGGCCCGGGTGGACACCTCGGCGTCGCTGATCCCCGCGGTGAACAAGCTGGGCACCATGGGGCTGATCCTGCGCGGGTCCGAGGAGTTGAAGAAGCAGGTGCTGCCGTCGCTGGCCACCGAGGGCGCGATGGCGTCGTACGCGCTGTCGGAGCGCGAGTCGGGCAGTGACGCCGCGGCGATGCGCACCCGGGCCAAGGCCGACGGTGACGACTGGGTCCTCAACGGCAGCAAGGCCTGGATCACCAACGGCGGCAAGTCGACCTGGTACACGGTGATGGCGGTGACCGATCCGGAGAAGGGCGCCAACGGGATCTCGGCGTTCGTGGTGCACGCCGACGACGAGGGCTTCACCGTCGGCACCAAGGAGCGCAAGCTGGGCATTAAGGGATCGCCCACCACCGAGCTGCACTTCGAGAACTGCCGCATCCCCGGCGACCGGATCATCGGCGAGCCGGGCACCGGCTTCAAGACCGCGCTGGCCACCCTGGACCACACCCGCCCGACGATCGGCGCCCAGGCGGTCGGCATCGCCCAGGGCGCGCTGGACGCCTCGATCGCCTACACCAAGGACCGCAAGCAGTTCGGCAAGTCGATCAGCCACTTCCAGGGGGTGCAGTTCATGCTGGCCGACATGGCGATGAAGATCGAGGCGGCCCGGCTGATGGTGTACAGTGCCGCGGCCCGCGCCGAGCGGGGGGAGCACGGACTGGGCTTCATCTCCGCGGCGAGCAAATGCTTCGCCTCCGACGTGGCGATGGAGGTCACCACCGACGCCGTGCAGCTGTTCGGCGGCGCCGGCTACACCGCCGACTTCCCGGTGGAGCGGATGATGCGCGACGCCAAGATCACCCAGATCTACGAGGGCACCAACCAGATCCAGCGGGTGGTGATGAGCCGGGCGCTGCTGCGCTGATCGGAGCCTGGGCGGCTGTGGAATTCGAGGCGCGCCGGCGCCGACCGCGGCGTTATGATCGCCGGGATGTCACAGTCGGCGATCCAACGTCAGGTGCGCCAGCACGGCGCCGACATCACCGCGCTCTACGAGCTGGTACAAGGCGTCGATCTGAAGGTCGATGCGCTGGATGCCAAGTTCGACACCCGGCTGGATGGGCTGGACGGCCGGTTGGATGGGCTGGACGGCCGGTTGGATGGGCTGGACGGCCGGATGGCGGAGATGGGCGGGCAGCTCTCCGAGGTGCTGCGCCTGCTGGGTAACCGCTGACCCGACCCGGGCCGTCGATGCGATCCGTTTAACCTGACGCTATGCCGGAAACGTCGAGCGTCTACCTGGCCGCCGCCGAAGGCGGCACCGGCAAGTCCACCCTCGCGCTGGGCTTGCTGCAGCTGCTGGCCGCCTCCGCCGGGCGGGTCGGGGTGTTCCGGCCGATCGTCCGCTCGCTGGACGAGCCCGACGAGCTGCTCGACCTGTTGTGCGCGCACGCCACCGTCGCCTTCGACGACCACCGGGACTGTTGGGGCGTCACCTACCAGCAGGTATACGCCGACCCGGAGGCCGCGCTCGGCGAGATCGTCGCGCGCTTCCACGACGTCGCCGCCCGCTGCGACGCGGTGCTGATCGTCGGCAGCGACTACACCGACGTGGTCAACCCCAGCGAGCTGAGCTTCAACGCCCGCATCGCGGTGAACCTGGGTGCGCCGCTGCTGCTGGCCGTCAACGGCCACAACCGTGGCGTGCAGGCGATCGCCGAGATCACCGCGCGCTGCCTCACCGAGGTGCGGGCCACCCACGCGCAGCCGATCGCGGTGATCGCCAACCGCTGCCCGCCGGACCGGCTGGACCAGGTGGTCGCCGCGCTGGTCGAGACCGGGCTGCTCGGCTACGCACTGCCGGAGGTGGGGCTGCTGGCCGCCCCGACCATGGCCGAGCTCTGTGACGCGCTGGGCGGCACCCTCTACAGCGGCGACCCGGAGCTGCTGCGCCGCGAGGCGCTGGGCGTGATGGTCGGCGGCATGACCGCGGAGAACATCCTGGACCGGCTGGTGGAGGGCCAGGTGGTGATCGTGCCGGCCGACCGCTCCGACGTGCTGCTGGCGCTGGTGACCGCACACGAGGCGCGCGGCTTCCCGTCGCTGGCCGGGATCATCCTCAACGGCGGCCTGCTGCCGCACCCGGCGATCGACAAACTGGTGAAGGGGCTGCGGCCGGCGCTGCCGCTGATCGCCACCGGGCACCGGACCTACGACACCGCGGAGCGGGTGTCGCACACCGGCGCCCGGCTGACCGTGGACTCGCTGCGCAAGATCGACACCGCCCTGCAGGTGATGGCCCGGCACACCGACGGCGCTCGGCTGGTCGAGCAGCTGCGGGTGCCGCCGGCGACGGTGCTGACCCCGCAGATGTTCGAGTATCGGCTGCTGGAGCGGGCCCGCGCCGATCGTCGGCACATCGTCCTGCCCGAGGGTGACGACGACCGGATCCTGTTGGCGGCCGGGCGATTGCTGTCCCGGTCCATCGTGGACCTGACCATCCTGGGGGTGGAGGCGACGGTGCGCCGGCGCGGCGCCGAGCTGGGGGTGGACCTGTCGTCGGCGCAGGTGATCGACCCGGAGACCAGCGAGCTGCTCGACTCGTTCGGCGCCGAGTACGCCCGGCTGCGCGCCCACAAGGGCGTCACCGAGGAGCGGGCCCGCGAGATCATGCACGACATCTCGTATTTCGGCACCATGATGGTGCAGCTGGGCATCGCCGACGGGATGGTCTCCGGCGCTGCGCACACCACCGCGCACACCATCCGCCCGGCGTTCGAGATCATCCGGACCGCGGCGGGAGTCTCCACGGTGTCGAGCATCTTCCTGATGTGCCTGCCGGAACGGGTGCTGGCGTTCGGCGACTGCGCGGTGGTGCCCGACCCGACCGCCGAGCAGCTGGCCGACATCGCCGTCTCGTCGGCGGCGACGGCGGCCGCCTTCGGCGTCGACCCGAAGGTGGCGCTGCTGTCCTACTCCACCGGCGAGTCCGGGGCCGGCGCCGGTGTCGAGAAGGTACGCACCGCAACCAAATTGGTGCACGAGCGCCGGCCGGACCTGCTGGCCGACGGGCCGATCCAGTACGACGCCGCGGTGGATCCGACGGTGGCCGCGGCCAAGATGCCCGGCTCGGCGGTGGCCGGCCAGGCCACCGTGCTGATCTTCCCGGACCTGAACACCGGCAACAACACCTACAAGGCGGTGCAGCGCAGCGCCGGCGTGGTGGCGATCGGGCCGGTGTTGCAGGGGCTGGCCAAGCCGGTCAACGACCTGTCCCGGGGGGCGCTGGTCGACGACATCGTCTACACGGTGGCGATCACCGCGATCCAGGCTCAGGGTGCGCCGTGACCGGCTTGGTGCTGGTGCTCAACTCCGGCTCGTCATCGATCAAGTACCAGCTGGTCGACCCGCTCGCCGGGACGGCCGTGGTCTCCGGGCTGGTGGAGCAGATCGGTGAGCCGGAGAGCCCGGTCGCCGACCACGCCGACGGACTGCGGCGCATCCACCGCACCCTGGTGGACTCCGGGGTGGACCTCGCCACGGTGAAGGCCGTCGGTCACCGGGTGGTGCACGGCGGCGAGAAGTTCTACCGCCCGACGCTGATCACCGAGGCGGTGGTGGCCGAGATCGACCGGCTCGCCGACCTGGCACCGCTGCACAACCCGGCGAACGCCACCGGTATTCGGGTGGCGCGCACCGACTTTCCAGACATCCCGCACGTCGCCGTCTTCGACACCGCGTTCTTCCACACCCTGCCAGCCGCGGCGTCGACCTACGCGATCGACACCGAGGTGGCGCACCGCTACGGCGTGCGCCGGTACGGTTTCCACGGCACGTCGCACGAGTACGTCTCCCAGCAGGTCGCCGTCGTGCTCGGCCGGGAGCTCACCGAGCTGAACACCATCGTGTTGCACCTGGGCAACGGCGCGTCGGCGTCGGCGGTGCGCGGCGGGGTGGCGGTGGAGACGTCGATGGGGCTGACCCCGCTGGAGGGGCTGGTGATGGGGACCCGCGGCGGTGACATCGACCCGGGGGCGCTGCTGCACCTGAATCGCACCGCCGGGATGGACGTGGCGCAGCTCGACGAGCTGCTGAACCGCCGCTCCGGGCTGAAAGGGCTGTGCGGGGTCAACGACTTCCGCGAACTGCGCGAGCAGATCGAGGCGGGCGCGCCGGCCGCCCAGCTGGCCTACGACGTCTACATCCACCGGCTGCGCAAGTACGTCGGCGCCTACCTGGCGGTGCTCGGGCGGGTCGACGCGATCGTCTTCACCGCCGGGGTGGGGGAGAACGTTCCCGCGGTGCGCGCCGACGCGCTGGCCGGCCTGGACCGTTTCGGCATCGCGGTGGACCCGCGGCGCAACGCGACCGGATCCGGCGCGCGTGTCATCTCGGTCGACGGCTCACCTGTCGCGGTGCTGGTGATCCCCACCAACGAGGAGCTGGCAATCGCCCGCGCCGCGTGGCGCTTCGTCTGAGCTCCCGGTTGGTGGTCCAGTCGCTTACTTGAAGCCCGGGTACAAGTCTGGGTACTCCTGCACCCAGCGAAAGCCGCGGCTGCGCAGCGGGAGACTGTTCAGGTCGACGCGTTGCAACGCCATGGTCACCGGCCGGCCGGACAGTCGCCCGGTGAGGCGCAGTTGGTCGGGGGCGGTTCGGTCGACGGTGAGCGTCGCCGACAGCGGGGCGGTGAAAAGGCTGATCCGGTGCGCGTCGATGTAGGCGGGCACGGTCACGAGTTCGCCGTCCATCCGCTGATAGGTCAGCGTGTCGGGGTCGTCGATGACGAGTCGTTGCCACCGATCGGGTTGGGTGGTCCGCGGCGGCACCGACGCGCCGTCGAGGCTGAAGTCGGTCACCGACCAGATGCCGTACAGCTCGGGTTTGGGTGCGCCGCCGCCGTATTCGTGCCAGATCAGCGAATCGATGAGCAGGCACCCGATGAGGACCCAGGCCCCCAACCCGAGCTGAACCGCGGTCGCAATCGTGTTGGCGCGGCCGCTGGTGAACAGGACCGGCTGGGTGGCCGGTTGCGAGGGCCGCTGCAGGATGAACACATCGGCCAGCCGCCTGGCTTGCGGTGCGAGCAGCACCACCGCGATCAGCAGCAGCTGAAACGACAGGATCTTCACCGACACGCCGAAGGTCATGTTCATCAACAAAACTTCCGCCATGCTGGCCAGCGCCAGCAGGGCGCCCAGGGTCGCGGTGCGGGGCCAAAACAGCAGCACCCCGGCGGCGACCTCAACCGCGCCGAGAGCGATTTCGTAGGGGTAGGAGGTGCCGACCTGCAAGAACAGCACCGAGTTCGGGCTGAGCTGCGCCGTTGCAGCACCCGGGACTGCAGGCCGGCGAGTACGTCGCGGTCACCGGAACCAACGGCTCCGGGAAGACCACGCTGACCCTGATCCTGACCGGCCGCCAGCCCACCTCGGGCGCCGTGCAGCGCCCCGGCGCGGTGGGGCTCGGCCAGATCGGTGGCACCGCCATCTTGATGCAGCACTCGGAGAGCCAGGTGCTGGGCACCCGGGTCGCCGACGACGTGGTCTGGGGCCTGCCGCCCGGTAAGAGCACCGACGTCGACCGCTTGCTGACCGACGTCGGCCTCGTCGGTTTCGGCGAACGCGACACCGGCGGTCTCTCCGGCGGTGAGCTGCAGCGGTTGGCGGTGGCCGCCGCGTTGGCCCGGGAGCCGGCGCTGATCATCGCCGACGAGATCACCGCCATGGTCGACCAGCGCGGCCGGGAAGCACTGCTCGGCGTGCTCTCCGGCCTGAACGACCGCTACGGCACCACGCTGGTCTACGTCACCCACTACTCCCAGGAGGCCGAGACCGCCGGCCGCACCGTCAACCTGAACGCGTCGGTGGACAACACCGCGATGGTGCAGACCGAGGCCGCCCCGGCGGCGACGGCCGCGTCGGGGCATAGCTCCGGCGCGCCGATGCTCGAGCTCGCCGGTGTCGGCCACGAATACGGCTGCGGCACCCCGTGGGCGAAGACCGCGCTGCGCGACATCAGCTTCACGGTGCACGAGGGCGACGGGGTGCTGATCCACGGCGGCAACGGCTCGGGTAAGTCCACACTGGGCTGGATCATGGCCGGGCTGACCACACCGACCGCGGGCGACTGCCTGCTGGACGGACGCCCGGTCGACGAGCAGGTCGGCGCGGTGGCGATCAAGTTCCAGGCGGCCCGGCTGCAGCTGATGCGCCCCCGTGTCGACCTGGAGGTGGCCTCGGCGGCCGGCTTCTCGGCTCACGATCACGACCGGGTCGTCGAGGCGCTGGCGGTCGTCGGCCTGGATGCCGCCCTGGCGAGGCGGCGCATCGACCAGCTCAGCGGTGGCCAGATGCGCCGGGTGGTGCTGGCCGGGCTGCTGGCGCGGTCGCCGCGGGTGCTGATCCTCGACGAGCCGCTGGCCGGGCTGGATGCCGTCAGCCAGCGTGGCCTGCTGCGGTTGCTCGCCGACCGGCGGCGGGAGACCGGTCTGACCGTGGTGGTCATCTCGCACGACTTCGGCGGGATGGAGGAGCTGTGCCCGCGCACCCTGCACCTGAGCGACGGAGTGCTGGTATCGGCATCGGCGGCAACCGGGGGGACAGCGTGACCGCGACCCTGCCGGCGAAGCGGCGCCGCCAACCCCGCCCGGTGGTGCTGTTGCGCCCGGTTCCCGGGCGGTCTGCCATCCATGACCTGTGGGCCGGCACCAAACTGATCGTCGTCTTCGGCTTCTCGGCGCTGCTGACGGTCTGCCCGGGGTGGTGGGCGATTCTGCTGACCGGCGCGCTGGCGCTGACCGCGGCGCGGATCGCGCACATTCCCCGCGGCGTGCTGCCGACCGTGCCGCGCTGGCTGTGGATCGTGCTGGCCGGCACCGCCGCGATATCGGCGCTGGGCGGCGGTGCTCCGGTGATCCACCTGGGCACGGTCGCTGTCGGGCTCGGCGGCGCCCTGACCTTCCTGCGTTTCGTCCTGCTGTCGATCGTGCTGCTCGGCCTGGGTGCGCTGGTGTCCTGGACCACCAACGTGGCCGAGATCGCGCCGGCGCTGGCCAGGTTGGGCCGCCCGCTACGACCGTTGCGGATTCCGGTCGACGACTGGTCGGTCGCGCTGGCGCTGGCGCTGCGGGCCTTCCCGATGCTGATCGACGAATTCCGGCGGCCCGCCGGTTGCGGCCCAGACACCAAGCGAGGACCCGCACGGCCCGGGTCAAGCAGTTGGCGACCGAACTGGTGGACCTCACCGTCGCCGTGGTCACCGTGACGCTGCGCCGCGCCGACGAGATGGGCGACGCGATCACCGCCCGCGGCGGCGCCGGTCAGATCTCGGCGGCCCCGTCCCGGCGGAAATCGGCCGACTGGGTGGCGCTGGCGATCGCCGCGGCGGTCTGCGTCGCCGCCGTGGCGGCGACGATCGCGGGGGGGCTGCACTGACATCGCTGGGAATCCGGTGTCGGGTCGCCGCGGTCTGTGCCGCGCTGTTGGCTCCGGTGGGTCTGCCGGGCCCGCCCGCCCGGGCCGACGGCCCGGTGGTGATCGGCGGGGGCGCGGCGATCGTGATGAACGACACGCCGTGCACGCTGACCACGATCGGCACCGACCGCGTCGGCGACGTGGTGGGGTTCACCTCGGCGGCCTGTGGCGGGCCGGGTTCGCCGGGTTCGCCATCAACGGCATCGGACCGAATGCGGCCCCGGGCCAGCGGGCCTGCAAGGACAGCCGCGAGAGTGGCGTCGTCTGCGGTTCGGTGTCGTTGTTCCCCGGGGCGGACCCGGACACCGTCCTGCTGTACCTGTGCGGAGACGTCGGCGACGCCGGCGCGGCGGTGACCGTCAACGACCTGCTGGTCGGGATGATCCGCGGCGACTTCCCGCAGCCGGGCCGGTGTCCGATCCGGATCTGGAACGGCCACTTCATGATGCGCAAGATTCCGCTGCGGGATCGGCCCGAGGTCACCTCGATGACCACCATCGTCGACGACCTCGACGCCAAGGGCGGACCCGGCGCCGGCTTCACTCCGACGCCGGGCTGAGCAGTTCGTCGTTGTGCTGCCCGTGCGCCGGCGGAGCGCCGTCGGCGGTGGCGGTGAACGAGCCGTACCGGGCCGGGGTGCGCACCACCGTCACCGCGTCGTCGCCCTCCCCGACGGTCAGCGCCAGCTCGTTCTCGGCGAACAGCGCGGTGCCCACCACCTGCTTCCAGGTGTTGGCCAGACACGCCATCAAACCGTTGCGCTGCAACCGATCCACCCACTCGTCCGACGTCGCCGTGGCCAGGGTGGACTCCAACTCGGTGGTGAGCTCGGCGTAGTTGATCGATCGGGACCGCTGGTCGGCGAAGCGACCGTCGCCGACCAGGTCCGGCCGGTCGATCACCTGGCAGAGGATGGCCCAGTGCTTGGGGGTGTACGCGCTGAGCACCACATACCCGTCGGCGGTGCGGAACGCATCGGACGGCTGGGTGGCGAAGCCGACCCCCGTGCGCGTGCCGGCCGGCTTGGTGGTCGGCTGGGCCGGGCGGTCGCCGGTCGGCCGGTTGAGGTGCATGGTGAGCTGGTTGGCCTGCAGGCTCACCGCGACGTCGTACATCGCCACCCGGACCACGTCGGCCACCCCGTGCCGCTCCCGGTTGAGCAGCGCGGCCAGCACCGCCTGGGCCAGCACGTGCCCGCTGGCGTTGTCGACCAGCTGGAACGGGATGATCTGCGGCTTGCCGTCCGGGGTGCGCATCCCGGAGGTCATCCCGGCCTCGGCCTGCACCATCAGGTCCACGCCGGGCCGGTCGCCGTGCGGCCCGTTGCCGCCGTAGGCCGACAGCCGGGCGTAGACCAGCCTCGGGTTGCGAGCCTGCAGCTCGGCCGGGCCCAGGCCGAGCCGCTCCATCACGCCGGGGCGGAAGCCCTCCAGCACCACGTCGGCGGTGCCGGCCAGCCGCAGGATCCGCTGCGTGTCCGCGGCGACGGTCAGGTCCACCGTCACCGACTTCTTGCCCCGGTTGTTGGGCAGGAAGTAGGCGGCCAGCGGCGGACGTCCGGGCAGCACCGAGGTGATCTGCCGGCTGGCGTCGCCGGTCGGCGCCTCCACCTTGATCACCTCGGCGCCCAAGTCGGCCAGCACCTGCCCGGCCAGCGGCCCGGCGACGTTCTGGGTGAAGTCGAGCACCCGGAACCCGTCGAGCGGCCTGGGCGGCCGGGCAGGGCTGTCGGCGCTGTCGGACATGGCCTACGACGCTACGACTCCGAATGGCGCCGGGAGAGCCAGGTGATCAGCCGACCGACCAGGATCAGCACCAGCACGAAGACGACCAGCAGGAACGCCGCGTCGTAGGAGAGGTTGCGGGCTTCCTTCGACGGGAGGTTGTAGAACGTCCAGATCGGGTAGGTGAGGTAGCCGACCGGGGAGTGGGTGAGCTGGCCGGTCGGCGCCGAGTTCGACCAGCCGGCGGTGTAGAGCATCGGCGCCGTCTCGCCGATCGCCAGCGCCAGCGCCACCAGCATGCCGGTGACGATGCCGGGAACCGCCGCCTTCAGCACGATCTTGCGCAGCGTCCAGCCGACCGGCAGGCCGAGCGCCTCGGCGCCCTCCCGGTACGACGTGGGCACCTGGCTCAGCGCGGCCTCGGTGGCCTTGGCGATGTACGGGATGGCCAGCACCGACAGCGTCAGCACCCCGGCCAACAGGGAGAACCCCCAGTGGAAGAAGACCACCAGCGCCAGGTAGCCGACGTAGCCGAGGACGATCGACGGCACCCCGGCCAGCACCTCGTAGGCGCCGCGCAGCACCGATTGCACCCGGCCGCTGGCGAATTCGGAGAGGTAAACCCCGGTCAGCACGCTGATCGTCCCGCCGACCAGCAGCACCCCCAGGCCGAGCACCGCGGTGCCGATGATCGCGTTACGCAGCCCGCCCTTGTTGCCGTGGGTGTTCTCCACCAGCACGCTCCAGTGGAAGACCGGCAGCGCCCGGCCGACGACCTCGACCAGCATCCACACCGTCGGCACCACCACTACCGCCAGGCCTCCGAGGCA
>NZ_JBYCLB010000692.1:0-1654 GCF_057473705.1 Mycobacterium sp. TH-M15
GCCACGGCGTCGACCGGGGCGTCGAACCCGGTCCCGGGCAGCGGTTTCGCGCCGAGTCCGACGGTGGCCGCCGAGACCATCCGGACGTAGTCGCTCACAGCGTCGTCACCATCGGTCCGGGCAGTAGCGTCGTCACCGGCGCCCCACCGCCAGCGTACTGGGCCGGCGCGGGATCGCTGAGGATCGACAGCGGCTCCGCGCCGGCGGTGGTGATCTCCACCAGCACCGGGTACAGCCGCCCACCGGTGCCGACCGACAGCCGGGCACACCGGCCGTCGTCGCAGTCGACCGGCAGGGTGGCACCGTCGGCGTCGGCCAGCACCCGGGTCTGCCCGGTGTCGGCCAGCTGGGCGGGGCGGACCAGCAGCACCGCCGGAAACCGGTCCAGCCACGGGTCGACGGCGAGCAGCTCCGCCCGCGCGGCGAGCGCATGGTCGATGCTGGTCGGCAGCACGTTGAGCCGGGCCATCGCGGTGGTACGCACGTCGCCGTCGGGAACGGCCACCCGGAGACCGGCCGGATCGCCCGGGTAGCGATGCACCGCGCCGGTGAACTCGCGCCCGGGCGCCAGCCGGACGTCCGGCGCGGCCCCACTGGGTGCGGTGGACTGCACGTTGGTCAGCAGCCCGGTCACCTCGCCGTGTAGCCACATTCGCCGGGTGGTGTACTGGTCCTGCAGCGTCTCGCCGTAGCCGAGGATCTGCCAGGTGTCGGGCACCGGCTCGGTGGCCAAGACTTCGGCGCGCGACACGGTGAAGCCGATCTGGCGGCGCGCCGCCGCGGCGGTCTGCGGCGGCAGTGCCGCGCGGTTGCGGTAGGCGTCGGTCAGCAACCGCAGCAGCCCCCACTCCTCGATGATCCGCCGCGGCCAGTCCGGGTCGGCGAGGTGCCCGGGCAGCGCGCGCAGCCAGCCGGCCACGCCGGGCGCCTTGGCGTCCACCATCCGTTTGGCGATCGGCTCGCTCCAGCGGGCCTACGGGTCGGCGCCCACCCCGGCGATGCCGTTGCGCACCTGGTCGTCCAGCCACCGGTCCAGCTGGTCCAGCCCGTCGGCGACGCTGCGTTCCCGCTCAGCGACCGTCTGCTCACTCGGCGGCCGGGCGGCGGCCCGGGCCGGAGCCTCCTGGTTGCTCACCCAGCGCCGCAGCTCCGCCGACGCCTCGCCGGCGCCGACACCGCCGCCGCACCAGCACAGCAGCAGCCCCACCACGTGCTTGCACGGGAACTGCCGGGACGGGCAGGAGCACTTGTAGGTCCCGGCGAGCAGATTCACCTGCACCCGGTACGCCCGGCCGCTGCCCTGGAAATCGCCCCAGAGCAGCGTCTCGGTGCTGCCGGTGTTCGACCAGCCGGGCGCCGCGGCGAGTCGCTGCCCGGCCGGGTAGGCCTTGCCGGCGAACTCGCGCACCCGCTCCGGCGACCAGCCGGCCGATTCGCCGTCGTCGACCGGTGTCGCGTCCACGGCTCCGACGCTAACCGACGCGAGACCGGTCCGGTGTCCGATCGACGGCGGGTGGTCGGTCCGCGATAATCGCCGGGTGCTGCTCACCGTCACCTCGACCGCACCGGCGGCCACCGAGCTGGGTTACCCGCTGCACAAGCATCCGGATGCCCGGTCTTCGCCGTGCTCGCGCTGGCGTCCGAGCCGGTGGAT
>NZ_JBYCLB010000693.1:0-4695 GCF_057473705.1 Mycobacterium sp. TH-M15
TCGAGAGCTTCCAGATCGCCAACAAGCCGGGGATCTGGTTCTCGACACCGTTCGGGCTGGACTGCGGCATCTGGGACGACGGGAGCTACGGCTGCACCGGGGCCATCCCGGGTGCGCCGGGCGGGACCAACCAGGTCGGCTGGTTCACCGGGGACTCGGCGGCGCACTTCGACAACACCGACCAGCCGCGGTTCGACTCCGGTCAAGCCCAGCGGGTGCTGCCCAGCGACAACTATGTCGAGTACAAGGGCGCCAAGTGCGCCACCACGCCGGACCAGGCCGTGTACTGCACCGGCGGCTACAGCAGGTTCATGGTGTCGTCGAGCCAGAGCTGGGTGGGTAACGGAAACTGACGCGGTGGGTGCGGTCAGCCCGCGTTCCAGCCGACCGCGGTTGGCTGCTTCTCCGCGGAGACGAACAGGTTGGGCATCAGATCCTTGGTGGCGGCGTCGCGGCCGTAACGGGCCAGCCACTCGGCGAGTGGCTCGGTCGACGACCGCCAGCCGTGCTCGCCGAGCCAGGCGCCGACATCGGTGCGGTCCTCGGGGTACCAGAGCTCCTCGATGTCGGTGACCTCGGCGTGGACCAATGCGGCGGCGGCCGCCCGCAGCCGGTGCATCTGCTCGCGCTGTCGCGCCAGTCGCTCCGGATCGTTCGCTTCGGCGGCGACGGCGTTGGTGGCCAGCCGGCTGCTCGGGGCACTGAGCGCGTCGATGCGCTCGAAGAGCAGGTCCTGGGCCCGAGCCGGCAGATAGCGCAGCAGGCCCTCCGCCGACCACGCGGTGGCCGCGGTCGGGTCGAAGCCGGCGTCGCGTAGTGCGGTCGGCCAGTCCTGCCGCAGATCCACCGGCACCGCTCTCACCGCGGCCTTCGGCTGCGCCCCGGCGGCCCGCAGGGTGTCGGCCTTGAACGCGAGCACCTTCGGCTGGTCGAGTTCGTAGACGGTCGTGCCGTCCGGCCACGGCAGTCGCCAGGCCCGCGCGTCCAGACCGGACGCCAGGATGACGACCTGCCGGATTCCGGCGTCGCCGGCGGCGCGGAAGAACTCGTCGAAGAAGACCGTCCGTACCGCCATGAAGTCGATCATCGCCCGCACCAGGGTCTGCACCTCCCGGTCGGCGCCGGCCGCAGCCTCGGGCAGCACCGTCCCCGAGTACGCGCTCCACACCCCCGGGCCGGCCCGGTCCAGGAAGACCCGGGCGAACGGGTCGCTGATCAGCGGGCTGGCGCTCTCGGTCTCCGCGGCACGGGCCGCGGCCACACCCAGCGCGGTCGCACCGACGCTCTCGGTGATCGCCCAGGTGTCGTCATCGGTCCTCGGCATCTGCATCTCCTCCCAATCGGCTACTCCCCCACGCTACGCCTTTCGCATAGCTTGGCTAATCGATTCCGTAGGGTGGTGTGACGACCGGGGCCACTTCCGGCCTACCGCAGCGCGGACGGGATCAGCGGCTCGTCCAGCAGCCGGCCGAACCGCTCGGTCAGGCTCACCCCGGCCGGCCGGTCGTCGAGCCAGCCGCGCAGCAGCCGATACCCCTCGACGTAGGTGCTGATGTAGGCCCGCCACAGCGGTGCAGACAAGAACCGCAACAGCTGACGCGCCCGTGCGTCGCCGACCAGCAGCCACCGTTGCAGGTAGGCGACCACATCGTCGACGTCGCGGTGCTCGTCGTGCAGCATCAGCGCCGCGTCCTGGCGCACGGTGAGCAGCCCGGCGGACGCCTCGGCCACCGCCTCGGCGCGGTCGCCGTCGAACCGCAGCCCCAGGTCGGCGTAGATATCGGCCGCCCACGTCCCCCAGCGCGGGCCGATCGCGGCGTGCAGCGCCAGATCGGCCAGCCCCTCGGCCATCAGGCACTGCGGGGTGTTGACCAGGAAGATGGTCTGCTCGTCGTGGCCGCCGCGGCGGACCAGGCCGGCCTCCTTGCGGCAGTGCTCGGTATGATGGCCCGGGTAGGACTCGTGGGCCACCAGTCGCGGCAGGTTGGACATCTGCTGTTTGACGTCGGCGTTGACCGCCACCGTCGAGCGGTAGCCGCCCTGGTAGTAGTTGAACCCCGACCAGGGCTGGTCGGTCACCACCTCGTAGCTCACCGACTCCGCGTCCGGAAGTGGGTATTCGGCGCGTACCCGGTCGCGCAGCGCGCTGGAGAACGCCTCGATGCATTCGGCCAGTCGATCCGGCGGGATCTCGTCGGCCCCGCGGTAGGCGTCCATCCGGTCGGCCAGCGGCCCGCTGCCGCCCAGCGCCTGGTCAAGTCGCTTGTGCGCCAGTCGGTACCGGTCCGGGTCGCCCTTGTGTATCGAGACGTCGAAGTAGTCCCGGACCTCGTCGACGAAGCGAACCTCCGCACCGGCGAACTTGCGGCCCGCGCAGGCCAGCGCGCGCAGCTGCGCGGCCAGGTAATCGGCGCGTGATCGGCCGAGTTCGCCCTCAGCACCCGTCGGCAGCTCGGCCAGCAACCGCTCGGCTTGGCGGCCAAGCTCGGCCGGGTCCGGCGGAGGCTCGTTGCCCACCGCGTGCCGAAGCGCGGGATCCCCGGTGAACGCGTCGACGTAGCCGCTCTCGATCCGGTCGAAACGCAGGCCCAGTTCCAGGTACTCGCGGATGAACGCTGAGGCGCCCCGAGCCGAATCCACGACCGTCAACGTTACAGTGGCGGGCCGGGAGGTGTAGCCATGGACGAAACCGGGATCGCAGCGCTGCTCGCGTTGGGCTCCGCGCTCTGCGTCGCGATCGGCGACGTGCTGCAGCAGCGCGCGACCCAGCGGCTCACCGGTACCTCGGCCAGCAACCTGAAGATGTTCTCGACGCTGTTCCGCAGCCGGTGGTGGCGACGGGGCGCGCTGTTGCTGGTGGTGAGCATCGTGTTGCAGGCCGAGGCGCTCGACCAGGGTTCGGTGCTGCTGGTGCAGGCGCTGCTGGTGCTGTCGCTGCTGTTCGCGTTGCCGGTCAGCGCCGCGCTGTCGCACCGCGCGGTGCCCGGCCAGCAGTGGGCATGGGCCGCCGTGCTGACCGCCGCGATCACCGTGATCGTCACCGTCGGCAACCCGCAAGCCGGGCAGTCCCGCGCGTCGCTGCAGACCTGGGCCCTGGTGGCGGCCGTTCTCGGGCCGCTGCTGATCGGCTGCCTGGTGGCCGCCCGGATCCGGGGCGCCGCCGCCGCCGCGGTGCTGTTCGCGTTCGTCTCCGGCTCACTCTGGGCGGTCTTCGCCGTGCTCACCAAGGGGGTGATGGCCCAACTGCACCACGGCGCGTCGGCGGCGGTCCGGTCGCCCGAGCTGTACGCCTGGCTGCTGGTCGCAGTTGCCGGGTTCGCCTTCGAGCAGTTGGCGTTTCGAGCCGGGGCGCTGACCGCCTCCCTGCCGACGCTGGAGATATCGCAGCCCATCGTGGCGGCGCTGCTCGGCATCACCGTGCTCGGTGAGACGCTCGACACCGGCCGGGCTGGGATCGTCGCGCTGGCGGTGGCGGTGCTGGCGATGACGCTGGCCACCGTCGAACTCGCTCGCGGCGACGCGGCCGGCGAGCCGGCGTAGCCGTGCTAACGTGCCGCGACGATGACCGCAGCACGCACCATCAACCGTCCTGACCTGGCGGGCGGCCGAGCGCCGACTGCAGCGGCAGCGGCGCCGGCGCCGAGGCGCTCGACTCCGAACGCACGCACGCACGCGATCAACGTGATGATGCTGCTGTCGGTCACCGCCCCGGTGCTGCCGTCGCTGGCCGGCTACCTGCATACCCCCGCCGCCGGCCGGGTGACCAGGGCTGCAAGACTCTATGGCCATGCCCCGGCCTAGCGAGCCGAGTCCCTACGTCGAGTTCGATCGACGTCAATGGCGTGCGCTGCGCATGGCGACCAAGCTGCCGCTGACCGAGCAGGAAGTCGTCGCGCTGCGCGGCCTCGGCGAACAGGTCAACCTGCGCGAGGTCGAAGAGGTCTACCTCCCGCTGGCCCGGTTGCTGCACCTGCAGATCGCGGCCCGGCAGGGTCTGTTCGCCGCCACCGCGGAGTTCCTCGGCGAACCGCGGCAAAACCCCGACCGGCCGGTACCCTTCATCATCGGCGTGGCCGGCAGCGTGGCGGTCGGAAAGTCGACCACCGCCCGGTTGCTGCAGGCGCTCCTGGCCCGCTGGGACCACCATCCCCGGGTTGACCTGGTGACCACCGACGGGTTCCTGTATCCCAACGCCGAGTTGGCGCGCCGGAACCTGATGCACCGCAAGGGGTTTCCGGAGAGCTACAACCGGCGCGCACTGATGCGCTTCGTCACTTCGGTGAAGTCCGGGTCGGAGCAGGTCTGCGCCCCGGTCTACTCCCACTTGAGCTACGACATCGTTCCGGGCGACAAGCAGGTCATCCGCCACCCCGACGTGCTGATCCTGGAAGGCCTGAACGTCCTGCAGACCGGACCGACGCTGATGGTGTCGGACCTGTTCGACTTCTCGCTGTATGTGGATGCGCGGATCGAGGACATCGAGCACTGGTACATCTCCCGGTTCCTGGCCATGCGGTCCACCGCATTCGCCGATCCGGCATCGCATTTCCACCACTACGCCGGACTCAACGACCGGCAGGCGGTGATCGCGGCCAAGGACATCTGGCGCTCGATCAACCGGCCGAACCTGGTCGAGAACATCCTGCCCACCCGGCCGCGGGCCACCCTGGTGTTGCGCAAGGACGCCGACCACTC
>NZ_JBYCLB010000694.1:0-2122 GCF_057473705.1 Mycobacterium sp. TH-M15
CGGACGGTCTTGGGGCGTGGACCGCCCTAGCCCCGTTCCGGGCCTCGGTCCGGCTCGAACCGGGCGGCCTGGTCGACGATGTTGGCCAACACCCGCACCCCGACCGGCAGCGCCCGCTCGTCCAGGTCGAAGGTCGGCTGGTGCAGGTCGAGCTGTGGCCCGTGGCCCGGCCAGACACCGAGCCGGGCCATCGCCCCGGGCACCTCCTCGAGGTACCAGGAGAAGTCCTCGCCGCCGCCGGACTGCCGGGTGTCGGCCAGCACCTCCGGCCCGATCGCCTCGATCGCGTGGGTGAGAATCCGGGTGGAGACCTCCTCGTTGACCACCGGCGGCACCCCGCGCCGGTAGCGCAGGGTGTGCTCGACGTTCAGCGGCGCCAGCAGCGCGGCGACGGCCTGGTCGACGACGGCCTCCATCTCCACCCAGGTCTCCCGGCTGGCGGTCCGCACGGTTCCGGCCAGCACCCCGCGCTGCGGGATGGCGTTCGGCGCCGCGCCGGCGTTCACCGCGCCCCACACCATGACGGTGCTGTTGCGCGGGTCGATCCGCCGGGACAGCACTCCGGGCAGCCCGGTGATCAGCGTGCCCAGCCCGTAGACCAGGTCGCCGGTGAGATGCGGCCGCGAGGTGTGCCCGCCGGGCGAGGTCAGCTCGATCTCGATGGTGTCGGCCGCCGAGGTGATCGGTCCGGGGATGGTCGCCACCCGGCCCACCGCCAGCCGGGGGTCGCAGTGCACGGCGAAGATCCGGCTCACCCCGGACAGCGCCCCGGCGGCGATGGCGTCGATCGCCCCGCCGGGCATCAGCTCCTCGGCGGCCTGGAAGATCAGCCGCACCGCGACCGGCAGCTCCGGCGACGATGCCAATGCCAGCGCGGTGCCGAGCAGGATCGCGGTGTGCCCGTCGTGTCCGCAGGCGTGCGTCACGCCCGGCACCGTGGAGGCGTAGGGCAGCCCGGTCTGCTCGGTCATCGGCAGCGCGTCGATGTCGGCCCGCAGCGCGATCCTCGGCTTGTCCTCCGGGCCGAAGTCGCAGGTCAGTCCGGTCCCGGCGGGCAGCGCCTTGGGGTTGAGCCCGGCGTCGGCCAGCCGTTCGGCGACGAACTGGGTGGTGGCGTACTCCTGGCGGCCCAGTTCGGGGTGCGCGTGCAGGTGCCGCCGCCAGCCGACCAGCTCGTCCCGGTTGGCCGCCAGCCACGACTCGGCGCGGTCGGCTGCGGTGGCTGCGGGCATGCTCGAAGTATCCCACCGCGCGGCGGTGCTTCTACTGTTGGTGGGTGGGAGGTGGTCGGATGCCCGCCGGGCTGGGACACGGCGACGTCGTGGTGGGCGTCGACGGATCGCCGGCCGCCAACTGCGCGGTCAACTGGGCGGCGCGCGCGGCGGCGATGCGCAACGGCAGGCTCACCGTCGTTCACGCGGTCCGCCGGGTCAACCTGCCGCAGCCGCTGCCGGCCGGCCTGTCGCGCCGGCAGCAGGAACAGGCCGCACGCATCATCGACGACGCGGTCGCCGTCGCCCGGGACAGCACCCCGGACGGCGGGCCGGCCCGGATCGAGACCCAGGTGCTCGTCTCGGCGGTCGTTCCGGCGCTGCTCAAGCTGTCCAACGAGGCCGACCTGGTCGTCGTCGGGCCGCGTGGCCGCGGGGCGCTGGCGCGCACCCTGCTCGGTTCGGTGAGCTCCAGCCTGATCCGGCACGCGCACTGCCCGGTCGCGGTGATCCACGACGCCGATCCGCCGATGCCCGCCCCGGCCACGGCGCCGGTGCTGGTCGGCATCGACGCGTCCCCGGCGTCGGACCTGGCCACCGCGATCGCCTTCGACGAGGCGTCGCGGCGCGGCGTCGACCAATTCGCGCGGCACTGACGGAAGGGGAGCCAGGTGACACAGCACGGAATCGTCGTCGGCGTCGACGGATCGTCGGCGTCGTCCGCGGCGGCGCGCTGGGCGGCGCACGCGGCGACGATGCGCAACATCGGCCTCACCCTGGTCAACGCCATCAACACGCCGTCGATGGACCTGATCGCCCTCGGCGGGCCGGTGGCGGCGCGGGCGGCGGGGGCCACGCCCCCGCACCCAAAACCCGCGCAGGCGGAACAACACCACGCCCGCGCCGCCCGG
>NZ_JBYCLB010000695.1:0-7124 GCF_057473705.1 Mycobacterium sp. TH-M15
CATGGTCGACGACACCGCCGCGCTGATCGAGTCGCTGGGCGCCGCCCCGGCCCGCCTCGTCGCGGTGTCGATGGGCGCGTTCATCGCCCAGGAGCTGATGCTGTCCCGCCCGGAGCTGGTCCGCTCGGCGGTGCTGATGGCCACCCGCGGCCGCCAGGACCGCACCCGCGACTTCTTCCGCACCGCCGAGGTGGCCCTGGCCGAGTCCGGGGTGCGGCTGCCGGACGAGTACGAAGCGAAAATACGTCTGCTGGAAAGCTTCTCGCCCAAGACGCTGAACGACGACGCGGCGGTGAAGGACTGGATCGCGATGTTCACCATGTGGCCGGTGAAGTCCACCCCGGGGCTGCGCTGCCAGATCGACGTCGGGCCCGCGGAGAACCGGCTGCCGGCGTACCGCAGCATCACCCACCCGGTGCTGGTGATCGGCTTCGGAGACGACGTGGTCACCCCGCCGCACCTGTGCCGCGAGGTCGCCGACGCGATCCCGAACGCCCGCTACCTGGAGATTCCCGACGCCGGGCACCTCGGCTTCATCGAACGCCCGGACGCGGTGAACCAGGCGGCGCTGGAGTTCCTCACCGAAATCGACGGCAAGCCGTACCGCTGGACGCCGCCGACCGCCGAGTGAGCCGGGCCGCAATTTCTACCACGACGCATTCGTCCGGCTCGGCTTCGGTGCGGCGATGACGCCGGCGGGTACGTTTACTCAGGTGAGCAATCCCTCGACGGCGCAGGCCCGCGTCGTCGTCGACGAGCTGATCCGCGGCGGCGTCCGCGACGTGGTGCTCTGCCCGGGATCGCGGAACGCGCCGCTGGCGTTCGCCCTGCACGACGCCGACCGGGCCGGGCGGATTCGGCTGCACGTGCGGATCGACGAGCGCACCGCCGGCTACCTGGCGATCGGCCTGGCCGTCGGCGCCGGCGCCCCGGTCTGTGTGGCGATGACGTCGGGAACGGCGGTGGCCAACCTCGGCCCAGCGGTGGTGGAGGCCAACTACGCCCGGGTGCCGCTGATCGTGCTCTCCGCCAACCGGCCCTACGAGCTGCTCGGCACCGGCGCCAACCAGACCATGGAGCAGCTCGGCTACTTCGGCACCCAGGTGCGGGCGACGATCAGCCTCGGACTGGCCGAGGATGCACCCGAGCGGATGGACGCCCTCAACGCGACTTGGCGGTCGGCCACCTGCCGGGTGCTGGCCGCCGCCACCGGATCGCGCACCGCCAACGCCGGCCCGGTGCAGTTCGACATCCCGCTGCGCGAGCCGCTGGTGCCCGACCCGGAGTCGGGAGCACCCGGCGACTCGCACCCGGCCGGCCGGGCGGGCGGCCGGCCGTGGACCTACACCCCGCCGGTCAGCTTCGACCAGCCGCTGGACGTCGACCTGACCCCGGACACCGTCGTCATCGCCGGGCACGGCGCCGGCGCCCACCCCAACCTGGCCGCGCTACCCACCGTCGCCGAGCCGACGGCGTTTTCTGGTCCCGGCTGTCCCACTCCGCTGCACCCGTTGGCGCTGCCGCTGCTGCACCCGCGGCAGGTGATCATGCTCGGCCGGCCGACGCTGCACCGTCCGGTCTCGACGCTGCTGGCCGACCCGAACGTCCCGGTCTACGCGCTGACCACCGGCCCGCGCTGGCCGGACGTGTCGGGCAACTCGGCTGCCACCGGCACCCGGGCGGTCACCACCGGCGCGCCGGATCCGGCCTGGCTGGCCCGCTGTGCCGACCTGAACGCCCACGCCCTGGCCGCGGTGCACGGGCAGCTGGCGGCCCATCCGCTCACCACCGGGCTGCATGTGGCCGCCGCCGTCGTCGCCGGGCTGCGCCCCGGTGACCAGCTGGTGCTGGGTGCCTCCAATCCGGTGCGCGACGTGGCGCTGGTCGGGCTGGCGGGCGGCGCTCCCGCGGACCTGACGGTGCGCTCCAACCGCGGGGTGGCCGGCATCGACGGCACGGTCTCCACCGCGATCGGCGCGGCGCTGGCCTACGAACGCACCCACGGAGCCGATGCCCGCACCGTCGCGCTGATCGGCGACCTGACCTTCGTGCACGACAGCTCCGGGCTGCTGATCGGGCCCACCGAGCCGACACCGCGGCGGTTGACCATCGTGGTCTCCAACGACAACGGCGGCGGCATCTTCGAGCTGCTGGAGCAGGGCGACCCGCGGTTCGCCGACGTGTCGTCACGGGTCTTCGGCACCCCGCACGACATCGACGTCGGCGCGCTGTGTCGCGCCTACCACGTCGACTGCCGCCAGATCGAGGCCGGCGAGCTGGCCGGCGCGCTGGACGAGCCGGGGACCGGGCTGCGGGTGCTGGAGGTCAAGGCGGACCGATCCTCGCTGCGCGCGCTGCACGCCGCGATCAAGGCCGCGCTGTGATTCCCGATCCCGTGTCGAAGTCGGCAACAGTGCTGTGGAACTTCGTGATTCACGGCGGTAGCCACCGCCCGCCGGACACCCCGGCCCGCCGGGCGGTGCGCTGGATCCGGGTCGGCGTGCTGGTCGCCATCGCCATGGTGACCCTGCAGTCGGTGCTGCTGGTCGCCGGCGCGTGGCGAAACGACCTGGCTATCGAGCGGGACATGGGCGTCGCGCAGGCCGAGGTGCTCAGCGCGGGGCCGCGGCGCTCCACCATCGAGTTCGTCACCCCGGAGCGGATCACCTATCGTCCGCAGCTCGGTGTGCTCTACCCGTCGGAGCTGGCCACCGGGATGCGGATCTACGTCGAGTACGACAAGGCCGACCCGGACCTGGTCCGGGTGCAGCACCGCACCGCGGCGCTGGCGATCATCCCGGCCGGCTCGGTGGCGATGGCCGGCTGGCTGATCGGCGTCGGGCTGCTGGCCACGCTGGCCGCGCTGGATCGGCGACTGGCCGGCGCGGCGGCAGCCACCCGCTGACCGTCGGGCCGCGGCGCTACCGCCCGGCGCCGAGCCGGTCCAGCCAACCCGGCTCGTCGGTGTCGACCACGGTGCCGGTGTTGACGTCGTAGACGGTGGGGGTGCCCGGATTCGCCGGGTTCGCCCGCTCGAGCAGCTCACGATTGGCGGCGTTCATCGCCGCGGTGTCGACGACGACGTCGCCGGCCGCGATCCGGTCGGCCACCGGGCCGGGCACGCCGCTCTCCCGGGCCATCACCGCGATCTCCGCGGTGGCGGGGCCGTCACCGCGGCGCTGCTGGCGGTACAGGTCGTCGACGAAGCTCTGGTAGACGACCGGGTGCACGGCCGGGTCGGCGGCGGTGATCAGCGCGTTGGCGATCCGGGCCGAGGCGTCGTTGTGCCGCCGGTCGTCGAGGAAGGTCAGCCAGCGGTAGGTCACCGCGACCCGGCCGCCGGCGATCGCGCCGATCAACGGCGCCCCGGACACGGCCTCGAACTCCGCGCAGTGCGGGCACTGCGGCTCGCAGAAGATCTCCAGCCGGGCCGGGGCCTCGGCCGAGCCCAACACCACGCCGTAGCCGTCGCCGGTCACGCTGGTGCCGGGCGCCTCGGCCCGGGCCGGCGCGCAGACCGCCAAGCTCGCCACCACCACCAGCACCGCAGCCAGCCGTCGCATCCGCGCACCCCTCTCCGGCCGGGCGGGCCCCGGCGTCGCGACCACCCTATCGGCCGGCCGGGTAGCGTCGGACCGGTGAGCCGCGCCAGCCTGGACAAGGACCCCCGGGCGGTGGCGTCGATGTTCGACGCGGTCGCCCGCCGCTACGACCTGACCAACACCGTGCTGTCGCTGGGCCGAGACCGCGCCTGGCGCCGGGCCACCCGCGCCGCGCTGCGGCTGCGGCCCGGGGAGAAGGTGCTGGACCTGGCCGCCGGGACCGCGGTCTCCACGGTGGAGTTGGCCCGCTCCGAGGCATGGTGCGTGGCGGCGGACTTCTCGGTCGGCATGCTGGCCGCCGGCCGCAGACGCGACGTGCCCAAGGTGGCCGCCGACGCCACCCGGCTGCCGTTCGGCGACGACACGTTCGACGCGATCACCATCAGCTTCGGCCTGCGCAACGTCGCCGACCACCCGACCGCGCTCACCGAGATGGCCCGGGTCACCCGGCCCGGCGGGCGGCTCGCGGTCTGCGAGTTCTCCACCCCGACCGTCCCGGTCTTCGCCACCGTCTACAAGGAGTACCTGATGCGGGCGCTGCCGGCGGTGGCCCGCGCGGTCTCGTCCAACCCGGAGGCCTACGTCTACCTGGCCGAGTCGATCCGGGCCTGGCCGGATCAGGCCGCGCTGGCCGAGCGGATCAAAGCGGCCGGTTGGTCGAACGTCAGCTGGCGCAACCTGACCGGCGGCATCGTCGCGCTGCACACCGCCGTCCGCTGAGCTGCTCGGTCAGCCGACACCGATCGGCACTCGACGCTCAGCCCAGGTGCGCGGAGAGCAGCCAACCCTCGACCGACTTGAGGCCATTGGGCTCATCGCGCAGCTCGGTACCGCCGAATCCGGAAAAGCCCTCGGGGAACGACGCATACAGCCGAGCGGGCTTGATCTCGTCAACCGTCCAGTACTTCGAGACCACGGCACGGAGCTCGTCTTCGGTGACGGCGTTGGGCGGACCCTCGGGTATCGCCGCCTTGTCGAAGACCAGCGCGAAGTACGACGCCCCAGGTGCGGCGGCGCGGACGATGGATTGCTGATAGCCGTCGCGGGCCTCGATCGGGATGGAGTGAAACAGCGTGCTGTCCACGATGGTGCCGAACCTGCCGTCGTAGCCGGTGAACGAGCTGATGTCGGCGACCTCGAAGCTGGCGTTGGCCAGGCCCCGGTTCGCTGCCTCGCGCCGGGCCAGGTCGATCGCGGTGGGGGACAGGTCCAGGCCCACCGTGGTGTGTCCGCGTTCGGCGAGGTACAGCGAGATGGCGGCCTCCCCGCATCCGACGTCGAGGACGTCGCCGTGGAACTTGCCCTGCTCGATCAGCGCGGCCAGTTCGGGTTGTGGTCCGCCAATGCTCCACGGTGGCTTGACCCCCGCGCCGAACCTCTCGGACTCACCGCGGTAGGCCGATTCGAATTGGAAATCCAACGATTCAGACATAGTCATGATTAATACCAAGCATCTTGGTATATGTCAAGATACTTGGTGTGGGCGGGTATGAGGACCAGCCGCTGGGGTACCTGCTGCAACGCGTGATGGGGCTGCTTCGGCCGCAGGTGGCTGCGGAGCTGCGCCCGCTCGGGCTGGGATTGCCGCAGTTCGTGTGCATGCGGATCCTGTCGATGTCGCCCGGGCGGTCCAGCGCCGAACTCGCCCGCTACACCCACGTCTCACCGCAGGCGATGGACCAGTTGCTGGCCGGCCTGCAAGACATGGGCGCGGTGACCCGGCCGGCGACGGTGTCGTCGGGCCGCGCCCGCCCCGCACACCTCACCGCCGCGGGCCGGGCCCTGCTCAAACGCGCCGAAGCTGCCGTCCGGATCGCCGACCAGCGGATCCTGACTCAGCTCACGCCGACCGAGGGTCAGGAGTTCAAGCGGCTGCTGTACGCGGCCGGGGAAGCGCACGCTCCCGCCGACGGTGAGAACCTCAGCTGAATGGACTCCGGCGGTCCAGCAACCGCGACATCCGCCCGCCGCCGCGCCACGCCCGGGCCACCGCATCGGCGTCGTCGTCGGTGACCAGGTTGGCCATCACCCGCACCGCGATCCGCATCAACGCCGTCGAACGCATCGCGACCGGGCCGGTGGCGGGCAGGAACCGGGGAAAGGTCAGCAGCAGCGCCAGCCGCCGGGCCACCGAGAAGCCGCGGGCGTAGCGGTGGCGCAGCTCGTCCGGCCAGACCCGGGAGAAGTCCGCAGCGCCCGCAGCGCTCAGCAGATCAACGGCGAGCCGCCCGGTCTCCAGGCCGTAGTCGATGCCCTCGCCGTTGAGCGGGTTGACACAGGCGGCGGCGTCGCCGATCAGCATCCAGTTCGGCCCGGCCACCCCGGAGACCGCGCCGCCCATCGGCAGCAGCGCGCTGGCCGGCGCCCGCGGCTCCCCGGTGAAGCCCCACTCGTCGCGGCGCAGGTCGGTGTAGTGGCTCAGCAGCGGCCGCAGCGCCAGGTCGGCGGGGCGTCTGGCGGTGGCCAGCGCCCCCACACCGATGTTCACCTCGCCGTTGCCCAGCGGGAAGATCCAGCCGTAGCCGGGCAGCACTTCGTCCGTGGAGCCGTTCGGTCCGCGCAGCTCCAGGTGCGAGGTGAGCCACGGCTCGTCGCTGCGTGGTGAGGCCAGGTAGCCGCGGGCGGCCACCCCGTACACCGTCTCCTGGTGCCACTGCCGGCCCAGCGCACGGCCCAGCGGCGAGCGGGCGCCGTCGGCGACGATCAGCGTCCGGCAACCCACCTGGGCGCCGCCGGCCAGCAGCACCGCGCGGACCCGGCCGGCGGAGTCGTGGTGCACGCCGACGGCCTTGCGGCCCAACAACATCCGCGCCCCGGACTCTTCGGCGGTCTTGCGGATCCGCTCGTCCAGTTCGGTGCGCGGCACCGCGCTGCTGGTCGACGGGAAGGACGGCCCCGGCCACTGCACCTTCACCTGCCCGCCGAACCCGGACATGGCCAGGCCCCGGTGCCGGATGTGGCCGTCCAGCCAGTCGCCCAGCCCCAGCAGCTCGAGTTCGTCGACCGCGCGCGGGGTCAGCCCGTCGCCGCAGGCCTTGTCGCGGGGGAATTCCGCGGCGTCGATCACCAGCACGTCGCGGCCGGCCCGGGCGGCCCAGGCCGCCGCCGCCGAACCGGCCGGCCCGGCGCCGACCACCACCACATCGGCCACCATCTCGGCGCTGGTGTTCATGCTCACCAGTATGTTGGAGCCGTGAGCACACCGGCGACCGTGGTGGCGGGCCTGGACCTCGGGGCGTACGCCGATCCGGCGTTCGCCGCCCGGGTCGGCGACGGGGTGTCCCGGGTCGAAGAGTTGATGGACACCGAGCTGCGTGGCGGCGACGAGCTGATGACCGAGGCGGTGACGCACCTCTTCGACGCCGGTGGCAAGCGGTTCCGGCCGCTGTTCACCGTGCTCTCCGCCCAGCTCGGGCCGGAGCCGGACGCCTGGCAGGTGACCATCGCCGGCGCGGTCATCGAGCTGGTGCACCTGGCCACGCTGTACCACGACGACGTGATGGACGAGGCCAAGCTGCGCCG
>NZ_JBYCLB010000696.1:0-1577 GCF_057473705.1 Mycobacterium sp. TH-M15
CCGAGGCGCCCCGCGACCGCGAGGACGCCGAGGCCGTCACTGCGCTGATGCGCCCCCCGGTGGGGCGCATCATCATCGACCCGCTGCGCCGGATTGACTTTGAGCCCTACCGGCTGTGGAAGCCGCCGCTGGATGCGCCGTGGAGTGTGGAGAAATTGGTGAACACCCATCTGGGACGGCGCTGGGACAGCGACTACGCGCGCACCCCGAATCTGGTGTTCCCGATCGGGCTGGTGGACCGGCCGTTCAAGCACGACCAGCATCCGTTGACGGTTGACGTGTCGGGCCCGGGAGCCAACGTGGTGATCGTCGGCGCTCAGGGCTCGGGCAAGACGACGGCGCTGCAGGACCTGATTTGCGCGGCGGCCATGACCCATACCCCCGAGCAGGTGCAGTTCTATTGCTTGGCGTTTTCCTCGGCGGCGCTGGGCAGTGTGGCGGGGTTGCCGCATGTCGGTGGTGTGGCGATGTCGCTGGACGGCGACGGTGTGCGCCGCACCGTGGCGGAGATGGCGGCGCTGCTGGCCTCACGTAAGCGCAGTTTCGAGGCCACCGGCGTGATGTCGATGGAGGTGTTTCGCCGACGCAAGTCTGGCCGTGAGCCCGGGGCGATCCCCGATGACGGTTACGGCGACGTGTTTTTGGTGATCGACAACTACGCGGCGCTGGCTAGCGAGTATCCGGCGCTGGTCGAAGACAAGGTGAACCGGCTGATCAAGGAAGGGCCGACGTTCGGTATTCACGTGGTGGCCGCGGTCTCCAAGAGCACCGACCTGCAGGTGTCGGTACGCGGGGACTTCGGGTCTCGAGTCGAGCTGCGCCTGGCCGATATCAACGATGCCCAACTGGTGGCCAAGCCGCGCCTGGCCGCCGAGGTCCCTTCGGGCCGGCCAGGGCGCGGCATGATCGGACAGAAGTACGAGCGCGCCGGCTGGGACCCGGTGGGGTTGCACACCCTGACGGCGCGCCCGGCGCTGGACTCCACCGCTGGCGAGGTGTTCGACTCGCGCAGCGTGGCCGAGGCCGTGGACCGGGTGGCCAGCGGGTTTACCCCGGCGCCGAAGGTGCGCCGGCTGCCGCAACGGGTGGCGCCCGCCGAGCTGGCCGCGGCGGCGGCCGCCGATGACCGGGCGACCTCCACGATGGTGTGGGCGCTCGATGAGACCGAGCGTCCGGTGTTCTTCGACAGCCAGCATCTGGTGATCACGGGGCAAACCAAGTGCGGGCGCACCACGGCGTGCGCGACGGTGATGCGCGAGATTGGGCGGGTCTACGCCCCGGGCGCCGAGACGTCAACAGGGCAGGTGGTGACGGGGCGGGCGGGCCGCCCGGCCGCGCAGGTGTGGCTGATTGATCCGCGCCGCCAGCTGCTGGGTGTGCTGGATTCGTCGTATGTGCACCGCTTCGCGTCGACACCGACGGCGGTCAAGCAGCGCATGGATGAGTTGGCCCAGGTGCTTGCGCCGCGCATGCCCAGCGACGATGTGTCGGTCGATCAGATCGGCCAGCGGAACTGGCAGGGCCCGGAGGTGTTTTTGATCATCGATGATGCTGAGCGGCTGCCGGCGGGCTACGAC
>NZ_JBYCLB010000697.1:0-1680 GCF_057473705.1 Mycobacterium sp. TH-M15
TCGGCGGTGGCGCTCACGTTGACGACCACCGTTCGTCCCTGTCCGGCGGGTGCGGGGTGCCGGATCGGGCATTCGGCGCCGCCGCAGGCGCAGGCGAGCTTGTGCCCCTCGGCCAGCGCGGTGAGGGCGTCGGCGCGGCGCTGATTCAGGCTTCGCGGGTCGTCGGCGCAGACGTCCTTGGCCAACTCGGAGAGGCGCCGGTCGAACGCGGCGCCCTGCGCGGCGGCCATCCGGCCGTGGATCTCTGCGGTCCCGTCCGGGTACGCGGTGACGCCGATGTAGCGGTTGCGCTCGGCGTTATGGCGCCGCTCACGGGCTGCGTCCGGGTCGAGGGCCAGCACGACGGCATCGACTGTGTTGATCACCCGCCGGCGCGACCAGCCGCGCCAATCCTCGACCTGGGTCGCCAGCTCCCGGTCGACGTCGGCGATGCGTTCGTACTCGACCAGCTCGGTGCGGCTGATGATCAGTTGCACGGTGGGCCAGTCGAGCCGCCCCTGCGCCAGCAGGCCGGCGATCCGTGGCAGCCGGGTGAACAACGTGTCGGCGTAGTGCACGTGGTGACTCGCCGCCGCGGGCGAGAGGTTCATCAGCGCCGAAACCTCGGCGCAGGTGCGCTCGAACCCGGTGATCATCGCGTGCATCGGGTCTTCCACCTCGGCGACGTCCGGTTCGCGCCGTTGCAGCAGTTCGGCGATGGCGCTGAGCCGGCCCGCGATCAGCACCGACTCCATCCGATACGTCTCCGCGATCAGCCCGGTGAGCCGGGCGGTCGGCAGCGCCTCGACCGCCACTTCCGAGCCGCTGATTATATCGAACATACATTCGAGTATAGGGGGGTGGGCTGTCACATGCTTTGTGGCGGGGTCGCACGGTGTGGATAACGGCGCGACTGTGGAGTGGTGGCGACGGTCACGATCCGGAAGCGTCGGCCCGCCACGCCACCTCGAAGTCGCCGGCATGGACGTCGACCAGAATGCTGGTGGAGCGGTCGTGGCAGAACTCCACCGGATACGGCGCACCGGGCGCGCGGTAGTCGTGGACGGTGGTGCCCTGGTCTCCGGCCGCCAGGCCGCGCTCGGGCAGCGCACGCAGCAGCCGGATCACGTCGTGCTCGTGGGCGTTGACCCGCTCCCGCCGGCGGAACGGCCGGAAGCCCCGCATCACAGCTCCAGTGCCCGATACGTCCGCCGGACGAACCGCGGCTGCGCGGTGCGCAGCTTGGCCGCCGAGGTGTTGCCGCCCACCTCGGCGGCCGGGTCGGTCGAGAACGTCGGGTGGTTCTGCACCAGGTACAGCAGGATCAGGTCGGCCTCCGGGTCGGCCTGCCACCAGGTGCCGTAGGCGCCCGGCCAGCTGAACGTGCCGACCCCGCCCGGGCCGAACAGCGGGCGCGCCTTCGCCGGGTCGGTCACCACCGACAGGTTCAGCCCGAAGCCGCGGCCGACCCAGAACGGGGCGCCCAGGAACGCCTGCCGCTTCTGGGCGTCGGTGAGCCGGTCGGTGCGCATCGCCCGCGCCGATTCGGCCGAGAGCACCCGCACCCCGTCGACCACCCCGCCGCCGAGCAGCATCCGGATGAACCGCAGGTAGTCGTCGGCGGTCGACATCAGTCCGCCGCCGGCGTTGGGGAAGGTCGGCTGGGTGATCGGCGGCGGGCCCATCACGTCGTGGCGCAGT
>NZ_JBYCLB010000698.1:0-4758 GCF_057473705.1 Mycobacterium sp. TH-M15
GTCGATGAACGGGGTGGCCGCCTGGTCGGCGTCGACCGCACCGGATCGGGCCAGCGCGGTGACGATCCGCCAGCGCAGGTCGGTGTCCACGGTCAGCCCGGCCAGGCCGTGCGCCGCCGGGTCGGCGTCGAGCAGCGCCGCCAGCACGTCGGTGTGTCGTGTCGCCAGCACCGAGGTGCACAGCGCGTTGAGGAAGGCCAACTGGTGATCCGAGCCGGCTTCGGCGCCGCGGGCCAGTTCCAGCAGCCGGTCGGCGAACGCCGGCCAGCCTTCGGCGGCGGCCCAGCCCGGTTCGGCGTAGGACCCGAGCGCGGTCTGAGCCTGCAGCAGCAGCCGCTGCGCCACCCCCACCTCGGTCTCGGCGCCGATGCCACGGGAGACCAGCGCCAGGAAGTCGCGGGCGCGCAGTTCGGCCTCCCGGGTCATCTCCCAGGCCGCCGACCACACCAGGGTGCGCGGCAGCGACTCGGTGATGTCGGCGATGCGATCGACAGCGACCCCCAGTGAGTCAGGGTCCAGCCGCACCGCGCAGTAGGTCAGGTCGTCGTCGTTGACCAGGACCAGCTTGCCCCGCGAAACACCCACCAGCGCAGGGACATCCGTGCTCGGTCCGGCGATGTCGATCTCTTCGCGGTGCCTCCGCGTCAGCTTGCCCGATCCGTCTGCGTTCTCGGCGTCGTAGATGCCGATAGCCAGCCGGTGCACCCGGGTCTCCCCGGCGCCGGGTGCGGCGCCGCTCTGGGTGACCGCGAACCGGCTGAATCGCCCGGCGTCGTCGACGTCGAAATCGGCGCGCAGCGTGTTCAGCCCGGTGGTCTTCAGCCACTGCCGGCCCCAGTCCGACAGGTCCCGGCCGGAGGCCTGCTCCAGCGCGGCCAGCAGGTCGTCGAAGGTGGCGTTGCCGAACGCGTGCTTGCCGAAGTAGTCCCGCAGTCCGGCGAGGAAGTGCTCCAGCCCGACGTAGGCGACCAGCTGCTTGAGCACCGAGGCGCCCTTGGCGTAGGTGATGCCGTCGAAGTTGACCTCGACGGCGGCCAGATCCGGGATGTCGGCGGCGATCGGATGCGTCGACGGCAGCTGGTCCTGCCGGTAGGCCCAGGATTTCTCCGCGTTGGCGAACGTCGTCCAGGCGCCGGTGTACTCGGTGGCCCGGGTCTGGCAGAGCACCGACGCGAACGTCGCGAACGACTCGTTGAGCCACAGGTCGTCCCACCAGCGCATGGTGACCAGGTCGCCGAACCACATGTGCGCCATCTCGTGCAGCACCGTCTCGGCGCGGCGCTCATACGACGCCCGGGTGACCTTGCTGCGGAAGACATAGTCCTCCAGGAAGGTCACCGCGCCGGCGTTCTCCATCGCGCCGGCGTTGAACTCCGGCACGAACACCTGGTCGTACTTGCCGAACGCATACGGGATGCCGAAGTTGGCGTGGTAGAAGCCGAAGCCCTGCTTGGTCTCGGTGAACAGCCGCTCGGCGTCCATGTGCTGGGCCAGCGACGCCCGGCAGAACAGGCCCAACGGGATCTCGCCGTGCTCGTCGCGGTAGGTGTCGGTCCAGGTCCCGTACGGGCCGGCGATCAGCGCCACCAGATAACTGCTCAGCTTCGGCGTGACGGCGAAGGCGTGCACGCCGTTGTCGACGTCGACGGTGGCGCCGTTGGAGACCACCTGCCAGTGCGCCGGCGCGGTGACGCTGATGTCGAAGCTCGCCTTGAGGTCCGGCTGGTCGAAGCAGGCGAACATCCGCTTAGCGTCGGCGGTCTCGAACTGCGAGTACAGATACACCTCGTCGTCGACCGGGTCGACGAACCGGTGCAGCCCCTCGCCGGTGTTGGAGTAGCGGCAGTCCGCGTCGATCTCGACCACGTTGTGTTCGGCCAGGCCGGTCAGCGCGATGCCGGTGGATTCGTCGTAGGCCGAGACGTCGAGGTCCCGGCCGTTGAGGGTCGCGCTGTAGACGGTGTCGGCGGCGATGTCGATCACCGTGTCGGCGCCGGCCGGAGCGGAGAAGGCGACGCTGGTGGTGGAGCGGAAGGTGCGCTCGCCGGGCCTGCCGTTGCCATCGGTGAGGTCGAGGTGGATCCGATAGCTGTCGACGGTGAGTTGTGCGGCGCGCTCGGCTGCCTGGTCGCGGGTGAGGTTGGGGAGTGCCACGAGGTCAACACTAAACGCCGTGCCCGGCTGTGCCGACGCGGTGCCCCGTCGTGGCGACGCCAACCGGTCATGTGATGTTCACCCGTCGTCAACCGGGCATTCGCAGGTCAGGGCCGTGTCTGTGTCACCCTACGCCGGGTGAACTTCAAGGTGGTCTTCGCGGGGCGACGAGGTGCAACCTCCACGAGGAAGTACAAGGGCACCGACACCTACGAGATCCTCACCGGCGGAGTGCTCCGGGTCGAGGTGCAGCGGCCGCAGGAGCGGGGCGTGCACTGTTTTGCGCCCGGCCACTGGGTCGAGGTGTCCGAGGGGCTCGACCCGATCACGCCGCAGCTCGAACCGGGCGATTAGTCCGGCCGTCGGCGGCCCGGGGAACACCGACCGGGTTGGCATAGTTGTTCCCGACGGACGTTGTTCCCGACGGACGTTGTTCCCGACGGACGTTGTTCCCGACGAAGCCGCAGATCGGAAGGATTCTCATGCCCGGCAAATCCCGAGCCGATTTCTGGTTCGATCCGCTCTGCCCGTGGTGCTGGATCACCTCACGCTGGATTCTCGAGGTGGAGAAGGTCCGCGATATCGAGGTGAAGTTCCACGTGATGAGCCTGGCGGTGCTCAACGAGAACCGGGACGACCTCTCCGACGAGTACCGCGAGGGCCTGAAGAAGGCGTTCGGCCCGGTGCGGGTGGCCATCGCCGCCGAGCAGGCCAACGGCAACGACATCCTGCTGCCGCTCTACACCGCGATGGGCACCCGGATTCACAACCAGAACAACAAGGAGCTGCCGGACGTCATCGCGGGCGCGCTTGCCGAGGTGGGACTGCCGGCCGAGTTGGCTAAGGCGGCCGAGACCGACGGCTACGACGAGGCGCTGCGCAGAAGCCACCACGCCGGGATGGACCCGGTCGGCGACGACGTCGGCACCCCGACCATCCACGTGAACGGGGTGGCGTTCTTCGGCCCGGTGCTCTCCCGGATCCCGCGTGGCGAGCAGGCCGGCGAGCTGTGGGACGCGTCGGTGACGTTCGCGTCCTACCCGCACTTCTGGGAGCTCAAACGCACCCGGTCCGAGTCTCCGGAGTTCGACTGACCCGGCAAGGGCGCCCGCCGGCGGGGAGTGGAAAGATTCCGCACCATGCGCGTCTACCTGGGGTCGGACCACGCCGGCTACGAACTCAAGCAGCAGATCATCGAGCACCTGACCAAAGCCGGACACCAGCCGGTCGACTGCGGGGCGTACCACTACGACGCCGAGGACGACTACCCGGCGTTCTGCATCGCCGCGGCCAGCCGCACCGTCGCCGACCCGGAGAGCCTGGGCATCGTGATCGGCGGCTCCGGCAACGGTGAGCAGATCGCGGCCAACAAGGTGCCCGGCGTCCGCTGCGCGCTGGGCTGGAACACCGAGACCGCGTCGCTGGCCCGCCAGCACAACAACGCGCAGGTGATCGGCGTCGGCGCCCGGATGCACACCGTCGCCGACGCGCTGAAGATCGTCGACGCGTTCCTCTCCGCTCCGTGGTCGAAGGCCGAGCGCCACCAACGGCGCATCGACATCCTGGCCGACTACGAACGCACCCACCAGCCGCCGCCGGTGCCCGGCCCGCCGACCTGACGTGCCCGAGGGGCACATCCTGCACCGGCTGGCCCGGCTGCATCAGCGCCGCTACGCCGGCGCACCGGTGGTGCTGTCCAGCCCGCAGGGCCGGTTCACCGACGGTGCGGCCCGGGTCGGCGGCCGGGTGCTCACCGGCGCCGACGCCTGGGGCAAGCACCTGTTCCACCGCTACACCGGCGGGCTGGCCGTGCATGTGCACCTGGGCATCTACGGTGCGTTCAGCGAGTTCTACCTGCCGGCGGACGGGCCGACGCCCGAGCCGGTCGGGCAGGTGCGGATGCGGATGGTCGGCGCGGAGTACGGCACCGATTTGCGTGGACCGGCCCGCTGCGAGGTGCTGGACGAGCCGCAGGTCGCCGGGGTGATCGCCCGGCTCGGTCCGGACCCGCTGCGCCGCGATGCCGATCCGGGACTGGCCTGGAAGCGAATCGCCAAGTCCCGCAAGCCGATTGCCGCGCTGTTAATGGACCAGTCGGTGATCGCCGGGGTCGGCAACGTCTACCGCAGCGAGCTGCTGTTCCGGCACCGGATCGATCCCTACACCGCGGGGACCGCCATCGGCGAGGCCGACTTCGGTGCGCTGTGGGCAGACCTGGTGGCGCTGATGCGGATCGGGCTGCGCCGCGGCAACATCGTCGTGGTCCGGCCGGAAGACGACCACGGCGCACCCGCGTACGCGTCCGGCAAACCGCGCACCTACGTGTACCGCCGGGCCGGTGACCCGTGCCGGATCTGCCGGACGACGGTGCGCACCGCCGAGTTGGAGGGCCGCAACCTGTACTGGTGCCCGACCTGTCAGGGCTGACCGGCGGTTGTCAGGCGTGACCCGCCGCGCTCAGCCCAGGCCGAGCGATGCGTAGACCGCGTTGATCAAGGCGACGCTGCGCGGATCACAGCCCGACTCGGCGATGTCGTAGTGGTTCATCACGTAGGCGTAGCCGATCCGGTTCTCCAGATCGACGAAGCCGAACGACCCACCGGC
>NZ_JBYCLB010000699.1:0-1601 GCF_057473705.1 Mycobacterium sp. TH-M15
AGCGCGGCCCGCATCAGCTGGTCCAGGTTCACCCCGGCGTCGACGTCCACCAGGGCGGTGCCGGCGTCCATCGAGTGGATCCGGTTCAGCGCGGTCATGTCGATCACCAGCCCACCGCCGTTCTGGGCGTTGTCGCCGTAGGAGCGGCCCAGCCCGCGGGCGATCACGCCGCGGCCGTGCGAGACGTCGGCGGCCTGGCCGACCGCCTTGACGATCAGCTCCGGGTCCGGCGTGGACAGCACCTGCGCGACGGACGGCGCGGTGCGGCCCCAGCCGGTCAGCCGCCTGCTGGTGGTGGGAAACATCGTCAAGAAGGGTACCGCCCGGGGGGACAGACCGTGCTTTCCGATCACGGACAACACCGCGATCCCTCGATGCCGGGTGCGTTCATCGCAGCGACCGTCGAACTGGGGGAGCTGACGGTGCTGCACGTCGACAAGAACTTCGACACGATCGCCGCGCCGACAGGCCAGAAAACGGATAAGCTCACCCAGGGGCCGGCAGGCCGCGGCCGCCGACGCCGCCGACGCCGCCGACCCGGCCGTCGACGGCGCAGCGACCATGCTGGTCGAATTCGCCGACAGCGGCGCCAAACCGGTACTGGGCACCGGCACGCCCGCCCAGGTGGGCCGCGCGGTGGTGCGGGCGATCGAACGCGACAAGGCCGAGATCAGCGTTGCGCCGTGACGCCAACGGGTGATGGCTC
The DNA here is from genome assembly GCF_057473705.1 of Mycobacterium sp. TH-M15. Taxonomy (NCBI): domain Bacteria; kingdom Bacillati; phylum Actinomycetota; class Actinomycetes; order Mycobacteriales; family Mycobacteriaceae; genus Mycobacterium; species Mycobacterium sp. TH-M15. The sequence continues at coordinate 707 of NZ_JBYCLB010000699.1, forward strand.
GGCTGGCGATGATGGCCCCGGAGCTATCCAGCCGTACCGCGGGCCCGTCGGTCACCGAGTCGATGGACGCGATCGTCGACGGCCAGGCAGGCAAACGCTAGCGCTAGCGGCGCCGTCACCGCCCACAAAGCTTGCCCGCCAGGCTTTCCCACCCGTCGGCTAGTGACTCCAGGCTGCGCCCGCGGATGAGTTGGTGCTCGACGTAGCCGGCGTCGAGCAGCGCCAGCAGCGCATCGGCCTGGACATCCAGATCGCCGGTGGCGCCGGCGGCGTCCAGCAGCATCCGAACGTGGCTGCGGTGCAGCGCCGCCGGACCGCTGCCGCCGGTCGACGCAGCGCGGCTGGTCTGCGACAGCAACGTCAGGTGGTCACAGACGAAGCGCAGCCGCGCGCGGCCGAATGCCACCAGCCGGGCCACCGCCGGCGCATCCGGGCCGAGTGGCGCCGGCCCGAACATGAACGCCTGCTGCTGGGCCCGCTCGTCGGCGTCGAGCAGTGCGATCATCAGCCCGGCCCGGTTACCGAACCGACGGAACAGGGTGCCCTTGCCGACCCCGGCCACCGCGGCGATGTCGTCCATGCTGACCGCGTCGGCGCCCCGCTCGCCGATCAGTCGGCGCGCCGTGGCCAGTACCCGCGCCCGGTTGCGGGCCGCGTCGCTGCGCTCCCTCGGCTTGGCCAACGGCAGCTCGACTACGGCCACGGCATGCACTATAAGTCTAGAAATCGGACTGCAGTCCGAATACGCTGACGGAAGGAAGCGCCGATGGCCGACGTCACGGTGCTCGCCCTGGTCGGCAGCTTGCGCGCGGCGTCGGTCAACCGCCGGATCGCCGCGCTGGCCGCCGACAGCGCCCCGACCGGGGTGCGGGTGATCGTCTACGACGGCCTCGGC
>NZ_JBYCLB010000700.1:0-1800 GCF_057473705.1 Mycobacterium sp. TH-M15
TCCAGGCCGATGTCGAGCACGCGCACCGAATGGGTGAGCGCCCCGACGGCCAGGTAGTCCACGCCGGTGGCGGCGTAGGTCGCCGCCGTGTCGAGGCCGAGCCCACCCGACGACTCCAGCAGCACCGTCGGTGCGCGGGTGTCGCGGCGCTGCACGGCGATCTGCGTCTGCCACACCGCGAAGTTGTCCAGCAGGACCAGCTCGGGCTTCTCGGCCAGCACCGCGTCCAGTTGCTCGAGGGAGTCGACTTCGACCTCGCAGGGCAGGTCGGGGGCCGCCTCGCGCACCGCGCGCAGCGCCTCGACCACCGACCCGGCGGCCACCACGTGGTTGTCCTTGATCAACGCGGCGTCGCCGAGCCCGAGCCGGTGGTTGACGCCCCCACCGACGCGCACCGCGTATTTCTGCAGCAGCCGCAGGCCGGGCAGCGTTTTGCGGGTGTCGCGGACCTTGGCCTTGGTGCCCTCCACGGCCACCACCCAGGCCGCGGTCGCGGTGGCGATCCCCGAGAGGTGGCAGATCAGGTTGAGCATGGTGCGCTCCGCGGTCAGCAGCCCACGGGTGGGCGCCCGCACGGTCAGCAGCGCCTCCCCCGGCTGCAGGCGGGCCCCGTCCTCGACGCGGTGCACCACCTCATAGCCGCCGGCGCCGAGCACCTCGTCGAGCACCAGCAACGCGACGTCCACCCCGGCGACCACGCCGGGCTCGCGGGGCACCATCGACGCGGTGGCCGCCGCGTCACCGGGAACCGTCGCCAGCGTGGTCACGTCGGGCCCGTAGCACAGATCCTCGTCGAGACCGCGCCGGATGGTGTCCAGGGCGGCGGCCCGTTCGGCGTCGGACAACATCGTCACCCGACCACCGCCAGCGTTTCGACCAGCACCGCCGTGCGGTCCCCGGCCAGCCGCAGGACGCTGCTGCGGGCCTGCTCCGGCGCCGCGTCGGGGTGTTCGGCGCGATGGTGGCAACCCCGGCTCTCGGTGCGGGCCAGGGCCGCGGCGGTCACCGCGCGGGCCGTCATCGTCAGTGCGACGTCCTCGAAATCGCGCCGGCCCGCGACGCGACGCACCGGCGCCGCGGACAAAATCTCGGACAGCCGCCGCAGCCCGGCCGCGTCGCGCACGACCGCCGCGTCACGGCTCATCGCGCGCTGCAGGTCCTCGCGTCGCGGCGCGGCGTAGGTCAGCGGCTCGGGCACCTCGGCGTGCACCCGCCCGGCCGCCGACGCGTGCGCGGCGGCGGCCTTGCCGGCGCGGCCGCCGACCACCAGCCCTTCCAGCAGGCTGTTGGACGCCAGGCGGTTCGCGCCGTGCATCCCGGTGCGGGCCACCTCGCCGGCCGCGAACAGCCCCGGCAGCTCGGTGCGGCCGGACACGTCGGTGACGATGCCGCCGCAGCTGTAGTGCGCGCCCGGGACGACCGGCATGGGCTGGCGGACGGGGTCGATGCCGGCGGCCCGGCACGCGGCGGTGACGGTCGGGAACCGGGCCTCGAAGCCGTCGATGCCGCGGGCGTCGAGCAGGACGTACGGGTCGCCGGTGGCCTTCATCCGGGCGTCGATCGCGGCCGCGACGATGTCGCGCGGCGCCAGATCCGCCATCGGGTGAACGCCGGCCATGATCGAATTGCCCTGCCGGTCAAGCAGTATCGCGCCCTCGCCGCGGATCGCCTCGGTGACCAGCGGACGGCGGCCGCCCGCGCCGGCCCGGAACAGCATCGTCGGGTGGAACTGGATGAACTCGACGTCGCTGACCGCGACCCCGGCCCACAACGCCAACGCGATCCCGTCGCCGGTGGACC
>NZ_JBYCLB010000701.1:0-3068 GCF_057473705.1 Mycobacterium sp. TH-M15
CACCGGCCGGATCAGCGCCTATCGCAGCCCCGGCGGGGCAGGCATCCGGCTGGACGGCGGCACCCACCTGGGCGCCGAGATCGGTCCGCACTTCGACTCGATGCTGGTGAAGCTGACGTGTCGGGGACGCGACTTCACCACCGCGGTGAACCGGGCCCGCCGTGCGATCGCCGAGTTCCGGATCCGCGGGGTGTCGACCAACATCCCGTTCCTGCAGGCGGTGCTCGACGACCCGGACTTCCGGGCCGGCCGGATCACCACCTCGTTCATCGAGCAGCGACCGCAGCTGCTGACCGCCCGGTCATCGGCCGATCGCGGCACCAAGATCCTCAGCTACCTGGCCGACGTCACCGTCAACCAGCCTAACGGGCAACGTCGTTCGGCGGTCTACCCGAAGGACAAGCTGCCCGAGGTGGACCTGTCGGTGCCGCCGCCGGCAGGGTCCAAGCAGCGGCTGGTCCAGCTGGGGCCGCAGGGATTCGCCCGCTGGCTGCGCGAGTCGAAGGCGGTCGGGGTGACCGAGACGACGTTCCGCGACGCGCACCAGTCGCTGCTGGCCACCCGGCTGCGCACCAACGGCCTGCTGAACGTGGCGCCCTACATCGCCCGGACCACCCCGAAGCTGCTGTCGATGGAGTGCTGGGGCGGCGCGACATACGATGTGGCGCTGCGGTTCCTGAAAGAAGACCCGTGGGAACGACTCGCCGCGCTGCGCGAGGCGATGCCCAACATCTGCCTGCAGATGCTGCTGCGCGGGCGCAACACGGTCGGCTACACGCCGTACCCGGAGCTGGTGTGCTCGGCGTTCGTGGCAGAGGCCGCCGCGACCGGTGTCGACATCTTCCGGATCTTCGACGCGCTCAACAATCTCGAGTCGATGCGCCCGGCGATCGACGCGGTGGCCGAGACCGGGACCGCGGTCGCCGAGGTCGCGATGTGCTACACCGGGGATCTCACCGACCCGGCCGAGAAGCTCTACACGCTGGACTACTACCTGAAGCTGGCCGAGCAGATCGTGGCCGCCGGGGCGCACGTCCTGGCCGTCAAGGACATGGCCGGCCTGCTGCGCCCACCGGCGGCCACCGCGCTGGTCTCGGCGCTGCGCAGCCGGTTCGACCTGCCCATCCACCTGCACACCCACGACACGCCAGGCGGGCAGCTGGCCAGCTACGTGGCGGCCTGGCACGCCGGGGCGGACGCGGTGGACGGGGCGGCCGCGCCGCTGGCCGGCACCACCAGCCAGCCGGCGCTGAGTTCGATCGTGGCCGCGGCGGCGCACACCGAGTACGACACCGGCCTGTCGCTGGCGGCGGTCTGCGACCTGGAGCCGTACTGGGAGTCGGTGCGAAAGGTGTACGCGCCGTTCGAGTCCGGCCTGCCGGGCCCGACCGGCCGGGTGTATCACCACGAGATTCCCGGCGGCCAGCTGTCCAACCTGCACCAGCAGGCGATCGCGCTCGGGCTGGGGGACCGGTTCGAGGAGATCGAGGCCAGCTACGCCGGCGCCGACCGGGTGCTGGGCCGGCCGGTCAAGGTCACCCCGACGTCGAAGGTGGTGGGCGATCTGGCGCTGGCGCTGGTCGGTGCCGGGGTGAGCGCCGACGAGTTCGCCGCCGACCCGACCCGGGTGGACATCCCGGAGTCGGTGCTGGGGTTCCTGCGCGGCGAGCTGGGCGACCCGCCCGGCGGCTGGCCGGAGCCGCTGCGCAGCCTGGCGCTGGCCGGACGCGGACCGGCCCGCCCGGTGCAACAGCTCTCCGGTGACGACGAGGCGGCGCTGGCGCTGGCCGGACCGAAACGGCAGGAAACCCTCAACCGGCTGCTGTTCCCCGGGCCGACAAGGGAATTCGAGGAGCATCGGGAGCTCTACGGCGACACCTCGCAGCTCTCGGCCAACCAGTTCTTCTACGGTCTGCGCCAAGGCGAGGAACACCGGGTGCGGCTGGAGCGCGGGGTGGAGCTGCTGATCGGGCTGGAAGCGATCTCCGAGCCCGACGAACGCGGGATGCGCACGGTGATGTGTCTGCTCAACGGGCAGCTGCGACCGGTGGAGGTGCAGGACCGCAGCATCGCCAGTGAGGTTCCGGCCGCCGAGAAGGCCGACCGGGCCGACCCCGGCCAGATCGCCGCGCCGTTCGCCGGGGTGGTCACCGTCGGGGTGGCGGTGGGCGAGCACGTCGACGCCGGCCAGACCGTGGCCACCATCGAGGCGATGAAGATGGAGGCCGCCATCACCGCCCCGAACGCCGGCGTCGTGCAACGCATCGCGGTGGCCGGGACCGCCTCGGTGGAGGGCGGGGATCTGCTGCTGGTGGTGAGCTGACCCGCATCGTGGCCGGCGCGGCGGGTGGCCGGCGAATCCGCGTCCCGCCCCGCGGCACCAGGCCGACCGCCGACCGGGTGCGCGAAGCGCTGTTCAACGTGCTGTCGGCGCGGATCAACTGGTCCGGCATCCGGGTGCTGGACCTCTACGCCGGGTCGGGGGCGCTCGGCCTGGAGGCGCTGTCCCGTGGGGCGTCGGCGGCGCTGTTCGTCGAAGCCGACCGGCGCGCCGCCGACGTGATCGCCGGCAACATCGCCGCCCTGGGGCTGCCCGGCGCGACGCTGCGCCGGGGCACGGTGGCCGCGGTGCTGGCCGCTGGCGCCGACTCGCCGGTGGACGTGGTGCTGGCCGACCCGCCCTACGCCGTGGACGCCGCCGAGGTGGACGCGCTGCCCGGGTTACTGACCGGTGGCGGCTGGGTGCAGGCCGGGACGGTCGTGGTGATCGAGCGGGCGGCATCGGCTCCGTCGGTTGCCTGGCCGGACGGCTGGACCGAGTGGCCGTCGCGGCGATACGGCGACACCCGGCTGGACCTGGCCGAGGTGGGGTAGCGGCGGGTCGGCGCCATTAGCCGAGCCCCGCTGCTACCGTCGTCAGCTATGAGTGGCGCGGTATGCCCGGGTTCGTTCGACCCGGTGACCCTCGGCCACATCGACATCCTGGAGCGGGCGGCCGCCCAGTTCGACGAGGTGGTGGCCGCGGTGCTGGTCAACCCGGCCAAGCAGGGCATGTTCAGCGTCGACGA
>NZ_JBYCLB010000702.1:0-3927 GCF_057473705.1 Mycobacterium sp. TH-M15
GGATGGACGCCGAACTGGTCGCCGAGCACGCCGCCGGCATCATCGCCACCACCGGCTGCCCGTCCGGGGAGGTGCAGACCCGGCTGCGACTCGGCCAGCACCGCGAGGCGCTGGAGTCGGCGGCCAAGTGGCGGGAGATCTTCGGCGCCGACAACTACTTCCTGGAGGTGATGGACCACGGCCTGTCGATCGAGCGGCGGGTGCGCGACGGCCTGCTGCAGATCGGCCGCACCCTGGGCATCCCGGCGCTGGCCACCAACGACTGTCACTACGTCACCCGCGACGCCGCGCCGAACCACGAGGCGCTGCTGTGCGTGCAGACCGGCAAGACGCTCTCGGACCCCACCCGGTTCAAGTTCGACGGCGACGGCTACTACCTGAAATCGGCCGCCGAGATGCGGGCCATCTGGGACGAGCAGATTCCCGGCGCCTGCGATGCCACCCTGGCCATCGCCGAACGGGTGGGCTCCTACGCCGACGTCTGGACACCGCGCAACCGGATGCCGGTCTTCCCCGTGCCGGACGGGCACGACCCGGCGTCCTGGCTGCGCCACGAGGTGGACGCCGGGCTGGCCCGGCGGTTCCCGGCCGGGGTGCCGGACGGCTACGCCGAGCGGGCCGGCTACGAGATCGAGGTGATCTGCAACGCCGGGTTCCCGTCGTACTTCCTGATCGTCGCCGACCTGATCGACTACGCCCGGTCGGTGGAGATCCGGGTCGGTCCGGGTCGCGGCTCGGCCGCCGGGTCGCTGGTCGCCTACGCGCTGCGGATCACCGACATCGACCCGATTCCGCACGGGCTGCTGTTCGAGCGGTTCCTCAACCCGGAGCGCACGTCGATGCCCGACATCGACATCGACTTCGACGACCGGCGCCGCGGCGAGATGGTCCGCTACGCCGCCGAACGGTGGGGCTCCGACCGGGTCGCCCAGGTGATCACCTTCGGCACCATCAAAACCAAGGCGGCGCTGAAGGACTCGGCGCGGATCCACTACGGCCAGCCCGGCTTCGCGATCGCCGACCGGATCACCAAGGCGCTGCCGCCGCCGATCATGGCCAAGGACATCCCGCTGGCCGGCATCACTGACCCGAACCACGAGCGGTACAAGGAGGCCGCCGAGGTGCGCGGGCTGATCGACAGCGATCCGGACGTGCGCACCATCTACCAGACCGCGCTCGGGCTGGAGGGGCTGGTCCGCAACGCCGGCGTGCACGCCTGCGCGGTGATCATGAGCAGCGAGCCGCTGACCGAGGCCATCCCGCTGTGGAAGCGGCCGCAGGACGGGGCGATCATCACCGGCTGGGACTACCCGGCGTGCGAGGCGATCGGCCTGCTGAAGATGGACTTTCTGGGCCTGCGCAACCTGACCATCATCGGCGACGCGATCGACAACATCCGGGCCAACCGAGGGATCGACCTGGATCTGGAGGCGCTGCCGCTGGACGACCCGGCCACCTACGAACTGCTCGGCCGCGGCGACACGCTGGGGGTCTTCCAGCTCGACGGCGGGCCGATGCGCGACCTGCTGCGCCGGATGCAGCCCACCGATTTCGCCGACATCGTCGCGGTGCTGGCGCTGTACCGGCCCGGCCCGATGGGGCAGAACGCCCACAACGACTACGCCGACCGCAAGAACGGCCGGCAGCCGATCAAGCCGATCCACCCGGAGCTGGCCGAGCCGTTGCAGCAGATCCTAGCCGAGACCTACGGGTTGATCGTCTACCAGGAACAGATCATGCGGATCGCGCAGAAGGTGGCCGGCTACTCGCTGGCCCGAGCCGACATCCTGCGCAAGGCGATGGGCAAGAAGAAGCGCGAGGTGCTCGACAAGGAGCAGGCCGGCTTCGTGGAAGGCATGCAGGCCAACGGCTTCTCGGCCGGCGCGATCAAGGCGCTGTGGGACACCGTCCTGCCGTTCGCCGACTATGCGTTCAACAAGTCGCACGCCGCCGGCTACGGGCTGGTGTCGTACTGGACCGCCTACCTGAAGGCGAACTACCCGGCCGAATACATGGCCGGGCTGCTGACCTCGGTCGGCGACGACAAGGACAAGGCGGCGGTGTACCTGGCCGACTGTCGTCGGCTGGGCATCACCGTGCTGCCGCCGGACGTCAACGAATCCGGGCTGAACTTCGCCTCGGTCGGCGCCGACATCCGGTACGGGCTGGGGGCGGTGCGCAACGTCGGCGCCAACGTGGTCGGTTCGCTGATCGAAACCCGCACCCGCAAAGGCAGATTCACCGACTTCTCGGACTACCTCAACAAGGTCGACATCGCCGCGTGCAACAAGAAGCTCACCGAGTCGCTGATCAAGGCCGGCGCGTTCGACTCGCTGGGCCACCCGCGCAAGGGACTGTTCCTGGTGCACACCGACGCGGTCGACTCGGTGCTGGGCACCAAGAAGGCCGAGGCGATGGGCCAGTTCGACCTGTTCGGCGGGGCCGACGGCGGAGCCGGTGCGGACGCCGCCGGCACGGTCTTCTCGATCCGGGTCGCCGACGAGGAGTGGGAGGACAAACACAAGCTCGCCCTGGAGCGGGAGATGCTCGGCCTGTACGTCTCCGGTCACCCGCTCAACGGCGTCGCCCACCTGCTGGCCGCCCAGGTGGACACCCCGATCCCGGCCATCCTGGACGGCGACGTCGCCAACGACAGCCAGGTCCGGGTCGGCGGAATCCTCGCCTCGGTGAGCCGCCGGGTCAACAAGAACGGCATGCCGTGGGCCTCGGCGCAGCTGGAGGATCTCACCGGGGGCATCGAGGTGATGTTCTTCCCGCACACCTACGCCAGCTTCGGCGCGGAGATCGTCGACGACGCGGTGGTGCTGATCGGCGCCAAGGTCTCGGTCCGCGACGACCGGACCGCGCTGATCGCCAACGAGCTTGCGGTACCGGATTTCTCCACCGCCTCGGCCGCCCGCCCGCTGGCGGTGAGCCTGCCGACCCGGCAGTGCACGCTGGACAAGGTGACCGCGCTCAAGCAGGTGCTGGTCCGGCACCCCGGCACCGCGCAGGTTCAGCTGCGGCTGATCAGCGGCGACCGGATCACCCTGCTGGAGCTGGATTCCTCGCTGCGGGTGACGCCGTCGTCGGCGCTGATGGGCGACCTGAAGGCGCTGCTCGGGCCGGGCTGCCTGGGGGGCTGACCGGTCGGGCGAGTTTCTCGCGGCCGGCTTGTAGGGCCGCGCGCGGGGGAGAGTCCGGCTCACACCGTGATGACCGAAAGGGCCGGGCAGGCACCGGCCATCAGGGCGAAGTCGGTGTCCTGGGTGACCACCGGAAGACCATGCTCGATGGCTGTCGCCGCGATCAAGGCGTCGGTGAGCTTCACTGTTCGGTGGATACCGGCAAGTCGACAGTCGGCGACGAGGCGAGCCCAGGACACCATCACCGCATCGCTGATCGGGATGGGATCCGCCGTGCGCGCCAGTGCCAGCGTGTCTGCCCGTCGCGCTCGACTCACGGGATCACCGGCGTTGAGCACACCGAGCTGCAATTCACCGATCGTGATGACAGAAAGCGCCACCCGGTTGGGTAGTCCGGTGATCGCACGGCCACTTTCGCGCGCGATGAACACCGAGGTGTCCAACAGCCCGATGCCGGGCATCTGCTGAGTCACAGGTCGAGGGTCTGGCCGGCGAGTTCGTCGAGTTCGTCGGAGAGCCGTGCGTCGGCGGCACGTTCGGTCAGCTCACGACGAAGATGCTCACCGGAGAGCCATCGCGAACGCTGCCGGTGCGGAACGATGTCGGCGACCGCCTCACCGTGCACGGTGAGCGTGACCAACTCACCGGCTTTGACGGCGTCCATCACCTCGCTGGTCCGATTCCGCAGGTCGCGGACCCCCACTTTCATGTGCGACAGCGTAGCACAAATCGGATTTCATCAGTTCAGGCGGGGCGTTTGTAAACCACCCCGGCTTTCATC
>NZ_JBYCLB010000703.1:0-5645 GCF_057473705.1 Mycobacterium sp. TH-M15
CCCGCTGCGCCCGGCTTCGCCGCGCTGGCGATCGCCGCTGGGTCGATGGCGGCGACCCGCTGCGCCCGGCTTCGCCGCGCTGGCGATCGCCGCTAGACTTCCGGTGGACCCCGCGCGGCGTCCATCCTGTGAACTCCCCCAGGGCCGGAAGGCAGCAAGGGTCAATGGGCTCTGGCGGGTGCGCGGGGTCCCCTCATGTCGAGCCTTCGACGGTGAAAGGCACACGGTGTCCCTGCAAACGCTCAACCGCGCCGGCCTGGTTGCTCAGCACGAGCACTACCAGCGGGAATACGCGGAGTTGCAGGCCAAGAAACTCTCCCTGGACCTCACCCGCGGCAAGCCGGCCGCCGAGCAACTCGACCTGTCCAACGCGCTCTTGCGCCTCCCCGGCAGCGACGACTACCGCGACGACGACGGCACCGACGTCCGCAACTACGGCGGCCTGCACGGTCTGCCGGAGCTGCGGGCGATCTTCGGCGAGCTACTCGGCATCCCCGTGCCGAACTTGATCGCCGGAAACAACGCCAGCCTGGAGTTCATGCACGACGCGGTGGTGTTTTCGCTGCTGCACGGTGGGGTGGACTCGCCGCGGCCCTGGGGCCAGGAACCGGACGGGGTCAAATTCCTCTGCCCGGTGCCCGGCTACGACCGACACTTTGCGATCACCGAGACCGTGGGCATCGAGATGATCCCGGTTCCGATGCGCGAAGACGGCCCGGACGTCGACCTGATCGAGGAACTCGTGGCCGTCGACCCCGCGATCCGGGGCATGTGGGCCGTGCCGGTGTTCGCCAACCCGACCGGTGTCACCTACTCCTGGGACACCGCACGCCGACTGGTGCAGATGAAGACCGCGGCCCCCGATTTCCGACTGTTCTGGGACAACGCCTACGCGGTGCACACCCTGACGTTGGACTTCCCCCGCCAGGTCGACGTGCTGGGGCTGGCCGCGGCCGCCGGGAACCCGAATCGGCCGTACGTGTTCGCGTCCACGTCGAAGATCACCTACGCCGGCGCCGGGGTGAGTTTCTTCGGCGGATCGTTGGCCAACATCGCCTGGTATCTGCAGTACGCCGGTAAGCGGTCGATCGGCCCGGACAAGCTGAACCAGCTGCGCCACCTGCGGTTCTTCGGCGACGCCGACGGGGTGCGACTGCACATGCTTCGGCACCGGCTGATCCTCGCGCCGAAGTTCGCGCTGGTCGCCGAGGTCCTGGACGAGCGGCTCAGCGCCGCCAAGATCGCGTCCTGGAGCGATCCCAAGGGGGGCTACTTCGTCAGCCTGGACGTGCTGCCCGGGACCGCGCGGCGCACCGTCGCCCTGGCGAAGGAGGCCGGGATCGCGCTGACCGAAGCCGGGGCGTCGTTTCCGTACCGCAAGGATCCCGACGACAAGAACATCCGGATCGCCCCGACGTTCGCGTCGCTTCCGGAGCTGCGTGACGCCGTCGACGGCCTGGCCACCTGCGCGCTGCTGGCGGCGGCCGAGTCCCTGCTGGGCTGAGCGCTCGCCCAGCCGAGCGGTAGTCGCACCGAGCGGATAGCCTGCTGACTGTGGCCCTCTACCGCAAATACCGACCGGCGATGTTCGCCGAGGTGGTGGGCCAGGAACACGTCACCGAGCCGCTGTGCACCGCCCTGACGGCCGGCCGGATCAACCACGCCTACCTGTTCTCCGGACCGCGTGGCTGCGGCAAGACGTCGTCTGCTCGCATCCTGGCACGGTCGCTGAACTGCGCACAAGGGCCCACGCCCACCCCGTGCGGGGTCTGCGAGTCGTGCATGGCGCTGGCACCCAACGGGGCGGGCAGCATCGACGTGATCGAACTCGACGCCGCCAGTCACGGCGGGGTCGACGACACCCGCGAGCTACGCGACCGCGCGTTCTACGCCCCCGCCCAGTCGCGCTATCGGGTCTTCATCATCGACGAGGCGCACATGGTGACCACCGCCGGCTTCAACGCACTACTCAAGATCGTCGAGGAGCCACCCGACCACCTCATCTTCGTCTTTGCCACCACCGAGCCGGAGAAGGTGCTGCCGACCATCCGATCGCGCACCCACCACTACCCGTTCCGGCTGCTGTCGCCGCGGACCATGCGCGGCTTGATCGGGCGGATCTGCGAGCAGGAGAACGTCGTCGTTGACGACGCGGTCTACCCCCTGGTCATCCGCGCCGGCGGTGGCTCACCCCGCGACACGTTGTCGGTGCTCGACCAGCTGCTGGCCGGCTCGGAGGTGGACGCGGGCGGCTCGGGCGCCAGTCACATCCGCTATCAGCGGGCGTTGGGCTTGCTCGGCGCCACCGACGTGGCGCTGATCGACGACGCGGTCGATGCGCTGGCCGCCGGGGACGCCGCGTCGCTGTTCGGCGCGGTCGAGGCGGTGGTGGACGCCGGCCACGATCCGCGCCGGTTCGCCGTGGACCTGCTGGAGCGGTTCCGGGATCTGATCGTGCTGCAGGCGGTTCCCGACGCCGCGGTCACCGGCGTGGTCGACGCCCCGGAAGACGTGCTCGACCGGATGCGCGAACAGGCCACCCGGATCGGGCCGGCAACGCTGACCCGCTATGCGGAGGTGGTGCACGCCGGGCTCGGCGAGATGCGTGGCGCGACGGCACCCCGGCTGCTGCTGGAGGTGGTCTGCGCCCGGCTGCTGTTGCCGTCGGCCAGCGACGCCGAATCCGGGCTGCTGCACCGGGTGGAACGGATCGAAAACCGGCTGGACATGTCGATCCCGGCCCGGGAGGACACCGCGCCGCCACCGACGACCAGGGCGTATGTCCGCCGATCCCAAACACTCGACGGGCAGTCGGATACCGCGCCCGCCACCGCGCCGGAGCCACCGCGGTCGACACCGGCGCCGGAGCCGAAGCGCGAGCCGCCGCCCGCGCAGCCAGAGCCGGCGGCCGGGCCGCCGCCGGAGCCGCCCATTGCCGCACCCACCCCGGCCGCGCCCCCATCCACCGGTCAGCCGGATGCCGCAGCGGTGCGGGCGATGTGGTCGACGGTGCGGGACAAGGTGCGGCAGCGCAGCAGAACCACCGAGGTGATGCTGGCCGGTGCCACCGTGCGGGCGGTGGAGGGGGACACACTGGTCCTCAGCCACGAGTCGGCGCCGCTGGCCAAACGACTCTGCGAGCAACGCAACACCGACGTGATCGTCGACGCGCTCAAGGACGCGCTCGGGGTGAACTGGCGGGTGCGCTGCGAGGCGGGTACGCCGACCGATCCCGCCTCGAACCCGCCTACTGCGGCGCGCGATTCGTCCAGCAGAACCGACGAGGAGGAGATGCTGGCCGAGGCCGACGCCGAACACGGCGACGTACCGGCTCCGCGCCGCGACGTCGAGGAGGCCGCCCTGGAACTGCTGCAGAACGAGCTGGGCGCGCGTCCGATCGAGAAAGGCTGACCATGGCGGAGACGACAACCTGCGCGATCGTCGGGGGCGGCCCGGCTGGGATGTTCCTCGGCCTGCTGCTCGCACGGGCCGGCGTCGACGTCACCGTCCTGGAGAAACACGGCGACTTTCTGCGTGACTTCCGCGGCGACACCGTGCACCCGACCACGCTGCGGCTCCTCGACGAGCTGGGGTTGTGGGATCGCTTTGCGACGTTGCCGTACAGCGAGGTGCACCGGGCGGCGTTCGAGTCCGACGGCCGGGCGGTGACCCTGGTCGATTTCGGGCGGTTGCGGCGACAGCCGCACAAGTTGGTCGCGATGGTGCCGCAGTGGGACCTGCTTGATCTGCTCGCCGACGTCGCCCAGGCCGAGCCGACGTTCACCCTGCGGATGCGCAGCGAGGTGACCGGGCTGCTGACCGAGGGCGACCGGGTGACCGGCGTGCGCTACCAAAGCCCCGACGGACCGGGTGCGCTGCGCGCCGAGCTGACCGTCGCCTGTGACGGCCGGACCTCGACCGTCCGGGGCGAAGCCGGTTTGACCGGGCGTCAATTCCCGGTCGACTTCGACGTGCTCTGGTTTCGGCTGCCCCGCAACGACGCCGCCGGATCCGCCCTGGTGCCTCGCATCGGTCCCGGTCGGGCCGGCATCCTGATCCCGCGACAGGGTTATTTCCAGGTCGCCTACCTGATCGCCAAGGGCACCGAACCGCGACTGCGGGAGCGCGGCATCGACGCTTTCCGCGGGGATGTCGCCGAACTGATCCCGGACGCCGCCGACGAGGTAGCCGCGCTGACATCGATGGACGACGTCAAGCACCTCGACGTCCGGGTGGACCGGTTGCACCGCTGGCACAAAGACGGTCTGTTGTGCATCGGTGATGCCGCGCACGCGATGTCCCCGGTGGGCGGCGTCGGCATCAATCTGGCAGTGCAGGACGCCGTCGCGGCCGCGACACTGCTGGCCGAGCCGCTGCGCCGACAGCGGGTGACCGCTGCGGACCTGGCCGCCGTCCGCCGTCGCCGGTTGGCGCCCACCGTGGTGACCCAGTCGGTGCAGCGGCTACTCCATAGAATCCTGCGCTCGATCCTGCGCGGCGCCAACGTCACCCCGCCGGATGCGCTGCTCACCGTGATCCAACGGCTGCCGTGGCTGACCGGCCTACCCGCCTACTTCGTCGGCGTCGGCGTCCGACCGGAACACGCCCCGGGATTCGCTCGTCGTTAGGTCCGCCACCACGGTCGCAGCGGCAACCCGCAGTCACCGCCCCGGTCGTCGAGCTTGACCGCCAGCACCTGGTGCAACTGAATCGCGCTGTACTCGAAACCCAGCCGCGAACCGGCCATGTACAGACCCCACACCTTGGCGGTCGCCAGGCCCACCTCGGCGACCGCTTCGTCCCAGTGCGCCACCAGGTTCGCACACCAGTCGCGCAGCGTCATCTGGTAGTGGTGCCGGATGTTCTCCTCGTGCAGCACCTCCAGTCCGGCGTCCTGGATCTCGGTGATGATCCGCCCGGAGCCGGTCAGCTCGCCGTCCGGGAAGACGTACCGGTCGATGAAGCCGCCGGCGGTGAAGCCGGACTTGTTGTCCTGCCGGGTGATGCAATGGTTGAGCAGCAGGCCACCGGTGCGCAGCTTAGCTTTCAGGAAATCGAAGTAGGTCGGGTAATTGCCGACGCCGATGTGCTCGGTCAGGCCGATTGACGACACGGCGTCGAACCCGGTCTCCGAAACGTCCCGGTAGTCGCAGTGCCGGACCTCGGCCAGGTCGGCCAGTCCCTCCGCTTCGATCGCCCGCTGGGCCCACTTCGCCTGTTCGGCGGAGAGCGTCGCTCCCACTACCCGAACACCCTGGCGGGCGGCGTAGCGGACCATGCCGCCCCAACCGCAGCCGTCGTCGAGGAGGCGGTCGCCCGGCTGCAGCCGCTGCTTCTCGAAGATCAGGCGGTATTTGTTCTCCTGCGCCTCCTGCAGTGTCGCGTCGACGGTCGGATAGACCGCGCAGGTGTATGTCATCGACGGCCCGAGCACCCACTCGTAGAAGGTGTTGGAGACGTCGTAGTGGTGGTGGATGGCCTCGGCGTCGCGAGACTTGCTGTGCCGGAGTCCTTCGGCGACCCGGCGCCACCGGGGCAGCGCTTCCTGCGGCGGTGGCGCGATCGGCAGCATGTGCTCCACACCGATCGAACGGATGATGTTGGCCATCACCCGCGCCGGCGGCCGTTTGAAGTCCAGCTTGTCG
>NZ_JBYCLB010000704.1:0-5980 GCF_057473705.1 Mycobacterium sp. TH-M15
AACCCCGGGGGCGGGTTCGGGCCGGACAGCCCACCCACCCAGGACTTCATGTACCCGTCGATCGGGCAGAACTGCCTGGCCGACGGCGGCAACTCGATCGCCTCGGCGCTCTCGGTGGCCGGCCCGGCGACGATTCCGACTCCCGGCCCGAAAGCCGGCCAGACCGCCTACGTGTTCACCGCGGTCGGCACCTCCGGGCCGGCCGCGGTGCAGAAGCTGCCGCTGAACGTCACCTGGGTGAACCTGACCACCGGCAAGTCCGGCACCGCCACCCTCACCCCGCGCACCGACATCAACGGCGAGGGTCCGACGACGCTCACCGCGATCGTCGACACCGGCTCCGGCAGCATCATGTCGACGATCTTCGGGCAGGTCAGCACCGTCGAGAAGCAGTGCAACTTCCTGCCGACGATCGGCTCCACGGTGGTGCCCTGACACCCGCCCGGGCGAACGACCCCGGCTCAGTAGGCCATCATCAAGATGGCGTCCCGGTCGTACTCCCGACCGGGATGCACGTCTGCCAGGTGTTTCTGCGCCAGCTCGACCAACTCGTCCTCGTCTTTGCCGACGATCGCCTCGCCGCACGGGCAGACCAGGTGGGTCTTCTTCACGTCGCGCCCCCCTCATGTATCCCGAGCCTCATGTATCCCGAGCCTTCGCCTTTTTGGCCGCCTTGAGCTGTTTCTTGTAGTCGCGGACCCGATCCAGCGAGCCGGCGTCGACGATGTCGGCGACCGACAGATAACTCCCCGCTGTGCCGTACTCGCCGGCCGCGGCCCGCCAACCCGCCGGGGTCACGTTGTACTGCTTGCCGAGCAGGGCCAGGAAGATCCGCGCCTTCTGCTCACCGAAGCCGGGCAGGCCCTTCAGCCGGCGGAGCAGCTCGGCGCCGTCCGGGTCGCCGGCGGTCCACAGCCCGGTCGCGTCGCCGTCGTAGTCATCCACCACCAGCTGCGCCAGGGTCTGGATCCGCGCCGCCATCGCGCCCGGAAAGCGGTGCACCGCAGGCTTCTCCGCGCAGACCGCGGCGAACTTCTCCGGGTCGTAGCCGGCGATCTCGGCCGCGTCCAGGCCGCCGATCCGGTCGGCGATCTTCTTCGGCCCGGCGAATGCCGTCTCCATCGGCACCTGTTGGTCCAGCAGCATCCCGACCAGCAGTGCGAACGGGTTGGCGTCCAGCAGCGCATCGGCGACCGGATCCTGGGCGAGCTGCAGCTTCGACACGGGATCAGTCTAGGACCGCGCGGTGGTGCCGGCGGCCCTGGATGTGTCGTACCCCCGGCCTACGGTGTGGGATATACCGGTGCGGGATATACCAGGAGGTCGAAGGATGATCGTCAAGACAGTGGTGGCAGTGTTCACGTTCGCGTTGGCGGGCCTGGGGGTGGCGGGGGCGCCGATGCCCGTCGCCTCGGCCGACCCGTACGGGCCGTCGGTCTGTGAGCAGTTGGCGAATGGCGGCTCGATCTACGGCCCGTTCTCCGACCCGAAGATCGGCCGGTCGTCTTCGCCGCTGGAGGTCGAGGGCCGGGTCAACGCCGAGATCCAGCAGAACTGCCCACAGTACCTACCGGGCCAGAACCACAACCCGTTCGGATACAACTGATTGCCGACGCCAGACGCATGCGGCACACCGGAAGAGATCATCGCCCACGCTAAGCGGTGAATCCCCTTCGGTCGCGCTCTACCAACCACCCCGGCCGCCGCTGTGGACAAAGCCGTTGATCCGACCGCCGTTGATCAAGCCACCGTGGCCCCAGCCGCCGTGACCAAAACCGCCGCCGTGACCAAAACCGCCGCCGTGGCCCCAACCACCACTGGCCGGCATCGCCGCGGGAGCTGCCATCGCCGGAGCGGGCGCCGCTTCGGCCGCGCCGATACCGGTGAGCATCGGCGCACCGATGAGCACCGCCGCGGCTGCGATCCATGCCGATCGCGGTGAAATCACCATTTGGCCTCCCAGCTGGAACGGTATCCACTGATGCACCGATAGTAGAGCCAGATCCGACGGTGCGCGACCGCTCTCAGACCGGCCCGGGACCCAGCGAACCGGGTGCCGGGTCTGCGCAGCCACCGCGGGAAAATCAGGGGAAACTACTCACCGGTTCCCGGGTTAGCTTTTCTGCCATGACGCAACTGCTCAGCTTCCCCACGGCCACCGCCGTCGCCGCGCAGACGCCGCTGGACCGCGACCGCGTCATCGACGTCATCCGGATCGTCTCGCTGGTCGGCGTGGTGGCCGGCCACACGGTGATGGCGACGTCGATGGTCCGCGGCGGTGGCGTCTTCATCTGGCGGTGCGGTGATGGTGGCCGCCCTGGCCGGGGCGCGGGCGCTGGCCACCGCCGAAGCGGCCGGTGCCTATCCGCTCTTGCGGCGGAATTCCTGACGCTGCTGAATCGGCCCGTGCGCCGGCGAGCGCTTGCCGCCGGTGTCCTGGTGGCTGGATCCGCCCGACCGCTTCGCGTTCTTGCGGTCCAGCGCTTCCCGGAATCGGCGCCTGGTCTCGTCCTCGGCGTCCTCGGCGGCGGAATCCCGGCGGGGGTCGTGTTTGGCCACCCGGTGAGCGTAGCGCGGGAACGAGCCGGCTGCTCGGCGACTCAGCGCAGCCCGGGAGGCATCCCGTACAGATGCAAGATCGGCAGGGTCAGCACCACCCGCCGGTCGGTGACCATGGCCTGGCGGTACTCGTCCCAGTCCGGATGCTCACCGGCGATGTTGCGGTACAACGCGATCAGCGCCTCCACCGTGTCGTCGTCCGGCGCGCTCGCCGGAGCGGTCAGCTCCGCGGTGCCCTCGGCGACCGCATAGGACCAGCCGTCGTCGGAGCTGACCAGCAGTGACGCCCGCGGATCCCGCCGCAGGTTGCGGGTCTTGGCCCGCGGTTCGGTGATCGACGCCTGAATCCGCAGGTTGTGCGGATCGAAGTGGTAGCTGACGTTGGAGAGCTGCGGGCGTCCGTCACGTTTGATGGTGGCCAGCACGCCGATCGAATTGTCGTTGATCAACGCGAGCAGCTTGTCGTCGAAAACCTGACGTCCCATGCCGAGAGCGTACCGACCGGACCCCGGTTAGCATGGCGCGATGGCCCGGTACGCGGCATTCCTGCGCGGTGCCAACGTCGGTGGCGTCAGCCTCAAGATGGCCGACGTGGCGGCCGCACTCGCCGATGCCGGGTTCGCCGAGGTCCGGACGGTGCTGGCCAGCGGCAACGTACTGCTCGAATCGCCGGGCGACGCCGCGACGGTACGCCTCGCGGCCGAAGCCGCGTTGCGCGAGCGTTTCGATTACGACGCCTGGGTGTTGGTCTATGACACCGACACGGTGCGCGCCATCGTCGAGGCCTGTCCCTTCGATCCGGAACTGGCCGGGTTGCACTCCTACGTCACATTCGTTGCCGATGTTGACGTCTTCGACGAGCTGTCCACGCTGGCCGTCGGCGCCGTCACCGCCGATGAACGGATCGCCCCCGGTGACGGTGTCATCTACTGGCAGGTGCCGAAAGGCAGCACCTTGGACAGCACCGTGGGCAAAACCATGGGCACCAAGCGGTACAAGTCGTCGACCACCACCCGCAATCTGCGGACCCTGGGCAAGGTCCTGCGCTGAACGCCGACCGGTAGGGTTTACCCCGATGAGCCAGCCACGAAGCATCAGAGAAAAGGTCACCCTCACCGGCGTCTCGGAGACCTCGCTTCTCACCCTGTACGCGCGGGCCCGGGAGGCCCGCCGGCCGGACGGGATCATCGACGACCCGGCGGCCGTCGACCTGGTCGACTCGATCGACTTCGA
The DNA here is from genome assembly GCF_057473705.1 of Mycobacterium sp. TH-M15. Lineage (NCBI taxonomy): Bacteria > Bacillati > Actinomycetota > Actinomycetes > Mycobacteriales > Mycobacteriaceae > Mycobacterium > Mycobacterium sp. TH-M15. Next base: position 3,793 of record NZ_JBYCLB010000704.1, read on the forward strand.
CTTCGCCAAGTTCGGACCGACCCGCCAGGACATCGCACTGCGGGCGCTCGCCTTCGACACGCACACCCGGGCGTATCTGCGGCAGCACCCCTCGGCCACCGTGGTGGCGCTGGCCGAGGGGATGCAGACCAGCTTCTGGCGGCTGAACGCGACCGTCCCGGACGCCGAGTTTCGCTGGCTGACGGTTGATCTGCCCCCGGTCGTCGACATCCGGCAGAAGCTGCTGCCGGCCGATCCGCGGATCTCGATGTGTGCCCAGTCGGCGCTGGACTACAGCTGGATGGACCGGGTCGATGCGTCCGACGGGGTCTTCGTCACCGCCGAGGGCATCCTGATGTATCTGCAGCCCGACGAGGCGATGCGGTTGATCATCGCCTGCGCCAACCGGTTTCCCGGCGGGCAGATGCTCTTCGACCTGCCGCCGTCCTGGTTCTCGATGCTGACCCGGCGCGGCCTGCGCACCTCGCTGCGCTACAAGGTGCCGCCGATGCCGTTCAGCCTGTCGGTGGACCAGGCCGCCGCACTGGTGAACACCGTCCCCGGCGTCCGCGCGGTGCGCGACCTGCAACTGCCGCCGGGCCGCGGGCCGATCTTCGACACCGTGCTGTCGGCCGTTCACCGGCTGCGCGCGCTGGACCGGCTGCGCCCGACGCTGACCCTACTGGAGTTCGGCTGAGCCACGGCCAGCCTCAGTCGTCGAACACGGCTTCCAGATAGCGCAGCGCCTCGCCCTTGCCCAGCCCCAGGCTGCGGGCCGCCGTCGCGTAGGAGCGGGCGGCGACCACCATCGTCGCGTCGGTCGGATCGGTTCCGGCGACGAATGTCCCCAGCCGCCGCCGGGTTTCGACGATGCCGGCGGCCTCCAGTTCGCGATACGCGCGGGCGACGGTGTTGACCGCCAGGTTCAGCCGGCCGGCCAGCTCGCGCACCGTCGGCAGCTTGCTGCCGGCCGGCAGCCGTCCGGCCCGCACCGCGTCGATCACCTGGGCTTTGAGCTGATCGAAGAGCGGCTTGCCGGGGCGCGTGTCGATGCGCAGCAGCTCCACCAGATCCATCGGGCCAGTATCTCCCGCGGCCGGCCCGGCGGCTATCTTGGTCGGTGTGCGGGTAGCGGTGCTCAGCGGCGCTGGGATCTCCGCCGAGAGCGGTGTCCCGACGTTTCGTGACGACAAGAACGGGCTGTGGGCCCGGTTCGACCCGTACGAGCTGTCGAGCGCGCAGGGCTGGGAGCAGCACCCGGAGCGGGTCTGGGGCTGGTACCTGTGGCGGCATTATCTGGTCAGCCGCGTCGAACCCAACGACGGCCACCGGGCGGTGGCCGCCTGGCAAGCCGACGCCCACGTCAGCGTCATCACCCAGAACGTCGATGACCTGCATGAACGGGCCGGCAGCAGCTGCGTTCACCACCTGCACGGCAGCCTCTTCGAGTTTCACTGCGCGGCGTGCGGCCGGCCCTACACCGGCGCGCTGCCCGACATGCCGGAGCCGGCGCTGGAGGTGGAGCCGCCGGTGTGTGCCTGCGGCGGGCTGATCCGCCCGGCCATCGTCTGGTTCGGCGAAGAGCTGCCGCAGGGGGCGTGGCGCAGCGCGCTCCGGGCGACCGAGGCCGCCGACGTGCTGATCGTGGTCGGCACGTCCTCGATCGTCTACCCGGCGGCCGGGCTGCCCGAGCTGGCCCTGGCCCGCGGGATCACCGTCGTCGAGGTGAACCCGGAGCCGACGCCGCTCTCCGACAGCGCGACGATCACCGTGCGCGACACCGCGAGCCGGGCGCTGCCGGGTCTGCTGAAACGGCTTCCCGCGCTGCTGGGCTGACGCGGCCGGATCAGGCCGGGCGCTGCGCCCGCCCCAGTGCGAACTCCGAGACCGGCACCGGCGCCCAGGCCGGGAACTGGTGGCCGCGCCGGGATGCCTGGGTGGCAAAGCCGGCGCCAGAGATCAGCTGCTCGGTGTCCCGGTGGGTGTGGCAGTTGCCGAACAGCCTGGGCCAGAACGTCGCATCCACCACCCGCTGCAGACCGCCGCGCGCCCCGGCGCTGGCGATGTGCTCGAAGTAGCGCAGCTCACCGCCGGGCCGCAGCACCGAATACAGTTGACGCAGCACGTCTTCGGGTTTCTCGACCGAGCAGAGCACCAGCGAGCAGACCACCGCGTCGAACGGCTCGCCGGCGGCGAACGCCTCGACGGT
>NZ_JBYCLB010000705.1:0-1695 GCF_057473705.1 Mycobacterium sp. TH-M15
GCTGCGCACCCCGGACGGGTTGCCGCTCGGCGAGCCGGCACGGCTGTCGGTGCACTCCAACGCCTACGGGATGGTGCTCTTCATGATCACCATGACAGCCGCCGTGCTGCTGGTGGCATTAGCCGGACGTCGGCTCTGGCACCGCTTCCGCGGCCAGCCCGACCCCGCCGACTTGGACCGCGCCCCCGCGACTGCAGGTCCGCACATCGAACACCGCGCAGGCACAGGAACCCCCAGATGAGTTCGCCGGGCCAACGCGCCGGGCCAGCCGGCCAGCCGGCGCCGCGGCGGGGCAGCCCGGCCGCGCGCCCGGAACTCACCGACGCCGCGGTGGTGTCACGGTCCTGGGGGATGGCGCTGGCGACGCTGGTCAGCCGGATCACCGGCTTTGCCCGGATCGTGTTGCTGGCAGCCATCCTGGGCGCCGCACTGACTAGCGCCTTCTCGGTGGCTAACCAGCTGCCGAACCAGATTGCGGCCCTGGTGCTGGAGGCGACGTTCACCGCGATCTTCGTGCCGGTGCTGGCCCGCGCCGAACGAGACGACACCGACGGCGGAGCCGGGTTCGTGCGACGCCTCGTCACCCTCGCCACCGCGTTACTGCTGGTGACCACCGTGATGTCGGTGGCTGCTGCCCCGCTGCTGGTGCGATTGATGCTGGGCGGTGATCCCCGGGTCAACGCAGCACTGACCACCGCGTTCGCCTACCTGCTGTTGCCGCAGGTGATCTGCTACGGCCTGTCGTCGGTGTTCATGGCGATCCTGAACAACCGGAACGTCTTCGGGCCACCGGCGTGGGCACCGGTGGTCAACAACACGGTGGCGATCGCTACCCTGGGGCTCTACCTGGCGGTGCCGGGGGAGCTCTCGGTCGACCCGGTGCGGATGGGCAATGCCAAGCTGCTGGTGCTCGGCATCGGCACGACCCTCGGGGTCGTCGCCCAGACCGTGGTGTTGCTGGTAGCGATCAGGCGCGAACGCATCAGCCTGCGTCCGCTGTGGGGCATCGACCAGCGGCTCAAGCGCTTCGGCGCGATGGCCGCCGCGATGGTGCTCTATGTGCTGATCAGTCAGGCCGGTCTGGTGGTCGCCAACGAGATCGCCAGCACCGCGGCCGCCTCCGGACCGGCAATCTACTACTATGCGTGGCTGCTGCTGCAGCTGCCGTTCGGCATGATCGGCGTGACGGTGCTGACGGTCGTGATGCCGCGGTTGAGCCGCAATGCCGCCGCCGACGACACCCCCGCGGTGCTCGCGGACCTGTCGCTGGCTACCCGGCTGATGATGGTCACCCTGATCCCGACGGTGGCGGTGATGACGGTAGGCGGCCCGGCGATCGGCAGCGCGCTGTTCGCCTACGGCAACTTCGGCGCCGTCGACGCCGGGTACCTGGGTGCCGCCGTTGCGCTTTCCGCGTTCACCCTGATCCCCTATGCCCTGGTGCTGTTGCAGCTGCGCGTCTTCTATGCCCGCGAGCAGCCCTGGACGCCGATCGCGATCATCGTCGTCATCACCACGGTCAAAATCCTCGGCTCCCTGCTGGCACCGCATCTCACCAGCACACCCGATCTGGTCGCCGCCTACTTGGGCACGGCCAACGGCGTCGCGTTCCTGTCGGGGGCGATCGTCGGCTACTACCTGTTGCGGCGCGCATTGCTGCCCGTCGGTGGCCATCTGGTCGACACCGAGGTGGTG
>NZ_JBYCLB010000706.1:0-5353 GCF_057473705.1 Mycobacterium sp. TH-M15
GCGGCACCGTCGTCGGCGCCGGGCACCCACCCACCCGCCGGTGCCGGCGGGTTGACCCAGGCCACACCCATCCGCCCGGCACCGGGCCCGGTCCCGGGTACGACGCCCACCGAGGCCGCATCGGGCCTATCCGGTCCGGCGCTGGCCGCCACCGCCGGCGGCGCGGCGGCCGGCGCCGCCTCGGCCGACGCCACCACCCGCCTCCGGCTGCAGCGCATCGTCGAGGTCGCCGCCCGCCAGGAACCCCAACTGGCCTGGGCGGCCGGTGACCACGACGACGGCACCACCGTGCTGGTCACCGATCTGGCCTGCGGCTGGATCCCGCCGACCGTCGACCTCCCGGCCGCGGTGACGCTGCTCGAACCCGGCTGGCGGCGCGGCGATCTGCAAGCGCTGCTCGGCGAGGCCGACCTGGCCGCCTCCTACGCCCCCACCCATCAGATCCCCGCCGACGACCCCGACGAGCCGCTGCCCACCTCGCCGCGGCCCCGGCGGGCACCGCAGATCGAGGAGCTGGGCTGGGAGCTCAACCAGGCCACCCACTGGCGCGACGGCCTGCCCCGGCTGGCGCACACCGTCGCCAAAGCCGCCTCGGCCGGCACCGGCCTGCTCGACTCCGAACTCGAACTGCTGCACCAGGAACTGGCCACAGTGCGCGGGAAGGTACTCAAGGCCTACCCCGCCCACACCGACTCGACCCTGCTGGGCAACTGGCAGCTGCTCGCCGCGATCGCCGCCCCGGCCGACGGCGACAAAACCGCCGCCAACTACCACTTCGCCTGGTTCCAGGCGCTCAGCCGGGCACCCAGCGGAAACCCCCGGAAATGACCGCCGAGCCCGAGCCCGCACCAGGAAGCACCTGGCTGGTCGGCCCGTTCAAGTTCCCCGCCGGGGTGCTGTCCGGTGGCCGCTCACCCGCCGCGTGGCAGGCCGCGCCCCGGTCGTGCGGGTCATCGCCCGCAGCCTGGACGATCCGCGAGACGGCCGCCCGACACCGCCGCCGACCCCGCTGGCCTGCACGGTCGGCGACCCGGCGATGGCCGCGTTCGGAAAAGCCGTCGCCGACGCCTGCGCCCGTGTCTATGAGGTGCTGGATCGGCTCTGGTGCGCCCGGGAAGCGGTCAAAGACCGATGGACGGCCCGGCTCTACGGGCCACCGATACTGACCAGTCCTCCCGCCGGAACGACGTTCCTGGCCGCGGCGCTCACCGGGCAATCACCCGTCGTATCCGCGGCACCGGCCTACGACGGTCGCGACGCCCGCACAGAACTGGCCGCGGTCGCAGCGGCCAGGGCGCAAACCCGAAGGGTCGAAACCGATTTCGTGGTCGACATCCGTGACGCGGTGAACACCGCCGACGCCGCAGCGACCCGCGGCGACCACAATGCCTGCGCCGCCGCCGAAACGGCCGTCCGCCACGCCGCCGACACCGCGATAGCCGGACTACACGGCCTGCAGACGTAACCGAAACCTGCTGCCAGCCAAGCACCCTTGGCCCACCCGGGTGCGTGCACCTCCCAGAACGGGACGTCGGCGGGCCGCAGCCGGCGGTTGGGCGAGCGCGCCGCGTCGTCGGTGCCGGGCGGCTCGACCGTCACGGCAGCGACGCCACCAACTGCTCGACATCGACCCGTGGCCCGGTGAAGAACGGCGTCTCCTCCCGGACGTGCAGGCGCGCCTCGGTGTCCCGCAAGTCACGCATCAAGTCGACGATCTGGTGCAGTTCCGGCGCCTCGAATGCCAGCAGCCACTCGTAGTCGCCCAGCGCGAACGCGGAGGTGGTGTTGGCGCGGACCTCCTTGTAGGCCCGGGCTTTCTGGCCGTGTTCGGCGAGCATCTTGCGCCGCTCCTCCTCGGGCAGCACATACCAGTCGTAGGACCGCACGAACGGGTAGACGCAGATGTAGGCGCCCGGGTCTTCACCGGCCAGATACGCCGGGACATGGCTCTTGTTGAACTCGGCGGGCCGGTGCAGCCCCACGTTGCTCCACACCGGGGTGCTGGCCCGCCCCAGGACGGTGGTGCGCCGGAAGTCGGCGTAAGTGGCCTGCAGCGCCTCGATCCGGTCGGCGTGGGTCCAGATCATGAAGTCCGCGTCGGCGCGCAGGCCCGCGACGTCGTAGAGCCCCCGTACCACCACGCCGCGGTCTTCCTGCAGCTTGAGGAAGGTGGCGGTCTCGGCGGCGACCTCGTCCCGGGGCTGCCCGTCGTCGAGTGCGCCGGGGCGCACCGCGAACACCGAGAACATCAGGTAGCGGAGGGTGGAGTTCAGGGCGTCGTAGTCGAGGCGTGCCATTAGCCCATCGTGCCACGAATGATCGGGGAGCCACTCAGCCCGTGCTGGTGGCGCTGATCACCGCCGCCGCGGCGCGCTCGGCGGTCGCGATGCAGGCCGGCACCCCGATCCCGGTCAGGAAGTTGCCCGCCACCGCCACCGTCGGCGGCAGCCCGGCCAGCAGATCGGTCACCAGCTCGGCGTGGCCCGGCCGGTACTGCGGCATGGCGGCGATCCAGCGCGCCACCCGCACGTCGACCGGGTCCACGGCAACCCCGAAGACCGTCCGCAGATCCTGCACCGCCCAGCTCAGCAGTTCGTCTTCGGAGGCGCGGCCGATCAACTGGACGGTGTCGCCGAACCGGCCGAACGACATCCGCAGCAGCTCCAGCTTGTCGCCGTACCCCCAGGTCCCCCACTTGCGCGACGACAGCGTGATCGCCTTGGCATGCAGCCGCTCACCGCTGGCCACAAGCACCCCGGAATTGTCCGGGAATGAACCGCCACTGGGCACCGCCAGGGTAACCACCGCCGACGACGCGCTGGTGATCCGGCTGGCCGCGGCCGCCGTGCCCGGCGCCACCCCGGTAGCCAGCCGGGCCAGCCCGGCGGCCGGAACCGCCAGCACCACCGCGTCGGCCCGCCAGTAGTCGCCGGCGGCGTCGCGCAGCGACCAGCCGTCCGGACGCCGGTCGATCTGGGTCACCGCGGATCGCACCCAGCGCAGCCGGCTGCGGTGCGCCAGGGTGTCGATCAGCACCGTGTAGCCGCCGGCCACCGCCCCGAACACCGGCGCCCCGGTGGCCACCGGCAACGCCCGGCGCACCGCCCCGGTGAGGCTGGGGGCGCCGTTGTCGAGCTCGGCGGCCACCAGCGGCGCCGCCGCGCGCAGGCCGATGGTCGCCGCCGAACCGGCGTACACCCCGCCGATCAGCGGGTCCACCGAGCGGGCCGTCACCTGCTCGCCGAACCGGTCATCGACCAGCTCGGCCAGGGTCGGGTCGGCGCCGGGCCGCCAGCGCAGCGGGCGGGTGGGCTCGTCGTCGATCTTGGCCAGAGTGGCGTCGTCGACCAGACCGGCCATCGACTCACTCGACGACGGAATCCCGATCAGCGTCTCCGCCGGCAGCGGGTGCAGCCGCTGCCGGCTGTAAATCAGCGGCCGCACCCCGGTGGTGGTCAGCTGCCGGTCGGCCAGGTCCAGTTCGGACAGCAGCGACGGCACCTCGGGCCGGCGGACCACGAACGCTTCGGCGCCCAGGTCCATCGGCACCCCGCCGACGTATTCGGTGCGCAGCGCCCCGCCGAGCCGCGGCGCCGGGTCGAACACGGTGATGTCGGCGCCGTCGCCGAGCATGGTGCGCAGCCGGTAAGCGGCAACCAGCCCGGAGATCCCGCCGCCGACAACACAATACGAGCGCGTCACAGCGAGTGCACCAGCGCGACCAGCTCGGTGAGAATGCCGGGGTCGGTCTCCGGCAACACCCCGTGCCCGAGGTTGAACACATGCCCGGCGGCTCCCGCCTGCACGGCGCGACGGCCGTCGTCGACCACGGCCCGCGCCGCCCGCCGCACCACCGGCCAGCCGGCCAGCAGCACCGCCGGGTCCAGGTTGCCCTGCAGGGCGGTGCCGGGCCGGACCCGGGCGGCGGCGTCGGTCAGCGCGGTCCGCCAGTCCACCCCGACCATCCGGCCGTTGGGCGCCTTCCCCGCCGACCCCAGCGCCGCCGACATCGCCCCCAGCAGCTCGGCGGTGCCGACGCCGAAGTGCGTCATCGGCACGCCGTCACCGGCCAGCTCCGCGAAGACCCGGCAGCTGTGCGGCAGCACGTGGTCGCGGTAGTCGGCCAGCGACAGCGTCCCGGCCCAGGAATCGAAGAGCTGGATGGCGTCCACCCCGGCATCGAGCTGCAGCCGCAGGAACGCCACCGTCAGGTCGGTCAGCTTCGTCATCAGCGCATGCCAGCTGGCCGGGTCGGCCAGCATCATCGCCTTGGTGCGGGCGTGGGTGCGGCTGGGCCCGCCCTCCACCAGGTAGGACGCCAGCGTGAACGGCGCGCCGGCGAAGCCGATCAGCGGCACCTGGCCGAGTTCGCCGGTAAGCAGCGCCACCGCCGCGACGACCGGCTGCATCCGCTGCGGGTCGAGCGGTTTCAGTGCGGCGACGTCGGCGGCGGTGCGCACCGGCGCGGCGATCACCGGCCCGACGTCGGGGACGATGTCCAGGTCGACGCCGGCGCCGCGCAGCGGCAGCACGATGTCGGAGAACAGGATCGCCGCGTCCACCCCGTGCCGACGCACCGGCTGCAGGGTGATCTCGCAGATTAGCTCGGCGTCCAGGCAGGCGGCCAGCATGCTGCGACCCTCCCGCAACTTTCGGTACTCGGGTAACGACCGACCCGCCTGCCGCATGAACCACACCGGTATCCGGCCTGGTGTGCGGCCGGCGATGGCGGCGAGATACGGCGAATCCGGCAGCTCACGGCGCGTATTCATCGGCCTCAATGCTGCCATGGCGGTGATCGGCGGCCGGTGGCCCGGCCCGGGTCGGCGCGCCTGCCCACGTGCGGCGGCGAATGGGTCTAGCGTGAGACAGCGTCACCGCTCCGCGGCGAGGGCAGATTCGCGCTGTGACGCGGTGCAGCGACGCTCGCAGTTCCCCCATCGACGATGCCGAGCGGAGCGACGAGAAGGAGCGCGCTTGTGACTCGCGTCGTCGACGATGCAGAGCGAAGCGATGAGGAGGAGCGGCGCTTATGACATCAGCGGAGCCGGCCCCATTCCGCGAAGCGGTGGCGGCGATGCAGGCCGCCACCGTGCGGCCAGAGATCGAGCTGGATCCGATCCGCCCGCCGCAGCGGCTGGCCCCGTACAGCTACGCGCTGGGCGCCGAGGTCAAGCGCCCCGAGTCCGACGCCGTCCCGGAGCCGTCCGAGGACGCCGATAAGGACGCGTTCGGACGGCTGATCCTGCTCTACGACCCGGACGGCAGCGAGGCATGGGAGGGCACCCTGCGGCTGGTGGCCTACATCCAGGCCGACCTGGACCCGCACGAGGCGATCGACCCGCTGCTGCCG
>NZ_JBYCLB010000707.1:0-3573 GCF_057473705.1 Mycobacterium sp. TH-M15
GCGGGTAGGAGATCATCCAGAATCCGGTGTCCTTCGGCGGCCACTGGTTGGGAATGAAGTGGCAGGCCAGCGCCTCCCCGTCCGGCCCGCGCCCGTAGATGTAGCGCTCCCAGTTCGTACAGGCGTCGTCCATCCGGGCGTCGTAGACGATCCCGGGTACGTCTGTTTTGTAGTGCCGTGGTTCGGCAGCGGCGCCCGGCGCCGCGCAGACGGCCGCGCTCGCGGTGAGTGCGGCGGCGACAAGTTCACGAACCATTTTCCGCCTCTGGCTTGTGCTGTTCGGCACCGATCTCGTGCCGGCTCGTGTCGAAGCCTAACGGGTCGGGCCGGAGTTTCGAACGGGATTCCGCCGATTGCGCACCGTCGTCGCTGCCCGCGGCTACGGCGCCGGGGCCGGAGGTACCGGCTGGTCGACCTCGACGTCGGCCTGCGGATCCTGCCGGATCGACCCGATCGTGACCGGCTCGTCCGCCTCCGCGGCGGCCGGCTCGTCCGAGTCCGTGGCCTCCGACGGCGGTTCCGGTGGTTTCGGCGGCGCCTCGGCGACCGCCGGTCTGACCGCGTGCGAGACCGGCGGGGCCGCAGGAGCCGTCGGCGCGTGGGCCACCCGCTCTGTCGGTCGCGGCCCGTTCGCCGGGGTCAGCTCCAGACTCACCGCGGCCGACGCCGAGACCACGAAGCTCACCACGCCCACCACCAGCATCGCCATCGCACCGGCGTACGGCAGCGTCCAGGCCCGCTCCGGGTGGGCGTCGTCGTCGGCCGACAGCGCCGGCACCGCCGCCAGGTCGGCGCTCGGACCCAACGCCTGCGCGGCCCCGCGGGCCAGCCCCAGCTGGGCGCCGCTTCGGACGAACACCGGCAGCGCCAGCTCCCGTTCGACGCGCACCGCAAGCGCATTGTTGCCGGTGCCCGCGCCGGCCAGGATCAACACCGCCGGCCGCCAGCGGCCGGGCGCGAACAGCGTCGCCAGCCAGTCGACCAGCTCGGCGTCGCCGTCGATCTCCTGCTGGGCGACGACCGGGCCGGCGTCCTCGCCGTCGTCGATCGAGACCGCGGTCGCCAGCCCCGCCTCCACGACGCAGACCGCGGTCCGCTCCGAGCCGGCGACCGGGTCGACGCCGTGCGCCAGCGACTCGGCGGCGTGCGGGAAACGAACCGGCACCACGTTGTCGAAGCCCGCCTCGGTCAGCGACTCGACCAACAGCGCCGCGTCGGCGACGGCGTCGTCGCTCCAGGTCACCCCGATGCCGCGCAGCCGCTGCCCCTGGGCTTCCACCATGCTCTGCAGCCGCAACGCGGCCGCCGTGGCCTGCTCGGACGCGTTGCCGGCGTCGGTTCCGCGCGCGACACTCAGTTCGTCGCGGGCCAGCGTCGGACCGTCGGCGTCTTCCCCATCAACCAGGACCAGTCCGAGCGACGTCGGTGTCATCGACAGACCCAGCACCGTCTCCAACGTTTCGTACCCCAATCCGTCCTGATCTGCGGTGCTGCCACTTCGTGACCCCGATAGCGCTCGGGTCTGTCACCTGCGACAGAGCCGCGAACCGCCGGGACACGGCAGACTTGTCCGTGTATCGAGGGAAGAGCCTACGCGGAATGTGTGACAAGAGCTAACCCTTGCGAGATAAATAACAGCCGGCACCGGACTTCACCGGGGAATCTCCGCCGGATACCGAGCCGATATCGATGCGGTCGCAACCGACAAATCGGGTCTGGGCGGCGCCGAATCGCGGTACCCTGGCTACGCGTCGGCCGGTCGAAATTGGTCCGGGCGGCACGAGCGCAAGCTCGACCGAGGTGGCCGGGCCGTTGTCACGAATCAACGACGGCGTTGTGTTGTGTTCGACACGTTTGCGGGTTTCGGGTAGATTCCCCCCCGCTGGCGTTATGACAGAAATCTCACTATCGAGACGCATGACAAAGGGGCCGGTATGACAGACGCGACCACGACGACACGTGGCTGGGCTCGCCGACTCGCCGTCGGCGCCGCGGCAGCCGCGACACTCCCGGGGCTGGTCGGCCTCGTCGGCGGCGAGGCGGACGCATCGGCGTTCTCCCGGCCGGGTCTGCCGGTCGAGTACCTGCAGGTCCCGTCGGCGGCGATGGGCAAGGACATCAAGGTGCAGTTCCAGAGCGGCGGCTCGGGCTCCCCGGTGGTCTACATGCTCGACGGTCTGCGCGCCCAGGACGACTACAACGGCTGGGACATCAACACCCCGGCGTTCGAGTGGTACTACGGCTCCGGGCTGTCGATGGCCATGCCGGTCGGCGGCCAGTCCAGCTTCTACACCGACTGGTACAAGCCGGCCTGCGGCAACTCCGGGTGCTCCACCTACAAGTGGGAGACCTTCTTGACCAACGAGCTGCCCCAGTACCTGGCCGCGCAGCAGGGCACCAAGTCGGGCGGCGCGGCCGCGATCGGCATCTCGATGGCCGGCTCGTCGGCGATGACGCTGGCCGCCTACCACCCGGACCAGTTCGTCTACGCCGGTGCACTCTCGGGTTACCTGAACCCGTCCAGCGGTGGCGGCTGGATCGGCATGGCGATGGGTGACGCCGGCGGCTACAAGCCGGTCGACATGTGGGGCCCGGACAGCGATCCGGCCTGGCAGCGCAACGACCCGACGGTCAACGTCGGGCGGCTGGTCGCCAACGACACCCGGCTCTGGGTCTACTGCGGCAACGGCACCGCGAACCAGCTGGGTGGGGACAACATCCCGGCGGTCTTCCTGGAGAGCAACTTCATGATCGGGCCGAACAAGCAGTTCGAGGAGGCCTACACCGCGGCCGGCGGCCACAACGCCGTCTTCAACTTCCCGGCCTACGGCACCCACAGCTGGGAGTACTGGGGTGAGCAGCTGCACCAGATGCTGCCCGACCTGCAGAGCCACCTGGGTGCCACCCCGGGCGGCGGGACGGTGAGCAGCTCGCAGAGCAGCGGCGGCTGACTCCGTCTGGCTCGCGCCCCGGCGCAGCTCCTTTCGACCGTGCGCATCCCGGATCGGGGTGCGCACAGTCGGCTGTCGGCCCCGGTTCGACAGCGGGCCATGCCGGGACGGGCGCCGCGTGATTAGATTGGGCTCATGCAGGGCTCGGCGACCGTCCGGATGGCGGCACCCGCGCTGCGGATCTGGGAGCTGATCGCCGATGTCCGCGGGATCGGCCGGTTCTCGCCGGAGACCTTCGAGGCGGAGTGGCTCGGCGGGGCCACCGGCCCGGCGGTCGGTGCCCGGTTCCGCGGTCACGTGCGACGCAACGGAATCGGGCCGGTGTACTGGACGACCTGTGAGGTCACCGAGTGCGACCCGGGCCGGGAGTTCGGCTTCGCGGTGCTGGTGGGCGACCGGCCGGTCAACCGCTGGCGCTATCGACTGACCCCGGCCGGCGACGAAACCGAGGTGACCGAGTCGTTCCGGATGCCGAGCTCGCTGCTGACCACGATCTACTACTGGGCGTTCGGCGGGTTTCTCCGGCAGCGCGCCAACGTCCGCGACATGCGCCGGACGCTGGAACGGATCAGGGACGCGGTCGAGACACCGTGAGCGCGGCGGTGACCGACGCCTTCAGCAC
>NZ_JBYCLB010000708.1:0-7440 GCF_057473705.1 Mycobacterium sp. TH-M15
CACCGCGATCCCGTCCCGGTTCAGCTCGCCCCAGCTGGTCACCGACCACACGTCGGCGGCCACGTCCCACTCCGCGGCCAGCAGGTCGGCGGCGCGCAGCGCGTCCGGCATCGCCACCCCGGACGCCAGCAGGTTGGCGGTGTGGGTCCGTCGCTCCCGGGCGGCCCGGAACCGGTAGATACCGCGCAGCAGGCCCTCGACGTCCAGCCGGTCCGGCTCCGGCGGCTGCACGATCGGCTCGTTGTAGATGGTGATGTAGAAGTAGCAGTTCTCCGGATTCTCGCCGTACATCCGGGACAGGCCGCTCTCGATGATGTGGGCGAGTTCGTAGGCGAACGCCGGGTCGTAGGTCACCACCGCGGGGTTGGTCGAGGCCAGCAGCAACGAATGCCCGTCGGCGTGCTGCAGCCCCTCGCCGGTCAGCGTGGTCCGTCCCGCGGTGGCGCCGAGCAGGAAGCCGCGGGTCATCTGGTCGCCGGCCGCCCACAGCAGGTCGCCGATGCGCTGGAAGCCGAACATCGAATAGAAGATGTACAGCGGGATCATCGGCTCGTCGTGGGTGGCGTAGGAGGTGCCGACCGCGACGAAGCTGGCCCCGGCGCCGGCCTCGTTGATGCCCTCGTGCAGCATGTGGCCGGTGTCGCTCTCCTTGTAGGCCAGCATCATTTCGTGGTCGACCGAGGTGTACAGCTGCCCGTTGCGGTTGTAGATCTTCAAGCTGGGGAACCAGGAGTCCATCCCGAACGTGCGTGCTTCGTCGGGGATGATCGGGACGATCCGCGAGCCGATCCCGGACGGGCTCTGGTCGCGCAGCAGCTCCTTGAAGATGCGGACCAGGGCCATCGTGGTGGCCACCTCCTGCTTGCCCGAGCCGGTCTTCACCGGCGCATACGGCTCGGGCCCGGGCAGGGTCAACGCCTTGGCCTTGGTGCGCCGCTCCGGCAGGAACCCGCCCAGGTTGTGCCGCCGGTCCAGCAGGTAGCGGATCTCCGGGGCGTCCGGACCGGGGTGGTAGTAGGGCGGCAGGGAGGGGTTCTGCTCCAGCTCGGCGTCCGAGATCGGGATCCGCATCTCGTCGCGGAAGTCCTTGAGGTCTTGCAGTCGGAACTTCTTCATCTGGTGGGTGGCGTTGCGCCCGGCGAAGTAGCTGCCCAGGCCGTAGCCCTTGATGGTCTTGGCCAGGATGACGGTCGGCTGGCCCTTGTGTTCGACCGCGGCCTGGTAGGCGGCGTAGACCTTGCGGTAGTCGTGGCCGCCGCGTTTCAGGTTCCAGATCTGGTCGTCGGTCAGATGCTCGACCAGCGCCTTGGTCCGCGGGTCGCGGCCGAAGAAGTGCTGCCGGACGTAGCCGCCGTCGTTGGCCTTGTAGGTCTGGTAGTCGCCGTCGGGGGTGACGTTCATCAGGTTGACCAGTGCGCCGTCCTTGTCGGCGTGCAGCAGGGCGTCCCACTCGCGGCCCCACACCACCTTGATCACGTTCCAGCCGGCGCCGCGGACGAACGACTCCAGCTCCTGGATGATCTTGCCGTTGCCGCGCACCGGGCCGTCCAGGCGCTGCAGGTTGCAGTTGATCACGAAGGTCAGGTTGTCCAGGCCCTCCAGCGCGCCGACGTGCAGCAGCCCGCGGCTCTCCGGCTCGTCCATCTCACCGTCGCCCAGGAAGCACCAGACGTGCTGGCCGGAGGTGTCCTTGATGCCGCGGTCGTGCAGGTAGTGGTTGAACCGGGCCTGGTATATCGCGTTCAACGGGCCCAGGCCCATCGACACCGTCGGGAACTCCCAGAAGTCCGGCATCAGGTGCGGATGCGGGTAGGACGGCAGGCCCGGCGGGTGGCTGTGCTCCTGGCGGAAGCCGTCGAGCTGATGGGTGGTCAGCCGGCCCTCCAGGAAGGCCCGCGCGTAGATGCCGGGCGAGGCGTGGCCCTGGATGAACACCTGATCGCCGCCGCCCGGATGGGATTTGCCGCGGAAGAAGTGGTTGAACCCGACCTCGTACAGGGTCGCCGACGAGGCGTAGGTCGAGATGTGCCCGCCGACACCGACACCGGGTCGTTGCGCGCGGTGCACCATGACGGCCGCGTTCCAGCGCATCCAGGCGCGGTAGCGGCGTTCCACGTCCTCGTCCCCGGGGAACCACGGCTCCAGCTCGGTCGGGATGGTGTTGACGTAGTCGGTCGACGTCAGCGCCGGGATCGCCACCCGCTGCTCGCCGGCCCGCTCCAGCAGCCGCAGCATCAGGTAGCGGGCCCGGGCCGATCCGGACCTCGCCAGCAGGTTGTCGAAGGACTCCAGCCACTCGGAGGTCTCGTCCGGGTCGATGTCGGGCAGGTAGGACGCCACCCCCTCACGGATCACCCGCACCCGATCGGGTTCACCTGCGCCGCTTGAGCCTTTGGCCAGGTCGTGACGCACGAACTCGGTAGTCAACTTCCGCTCCTTGGTCTGGCGGTTTGAGGGTGAATCAACCGTCGATCATCGTCCTTCCATCGTGCCGTACCGCCGGCACCCCCACCACCGCCAGCCCGGGCGGCGATCTGGTGTTCCGAACCCGGTAACGTTTGACGGTGTGCTGAACCCACGGGGTAGCCGGCGGCGCGGACCTGGGCGGATACCGGTCCGAACGGTCGGCCTGGTGGCCGGCGTCGTGGCGGCGCTGGCGATACTGGTCGTCGGGTGTAACAAGGTCGTCGAGGGCACGTCGTCGGTCGACACCTCGGCGGCTCCCGAATACCGCACGTCGGTCTCCCATTCACGGTCGGCGTCGGCCGCGGCGTCCAGCACCCAGGCGGTGCGCGGCGCGTGCAGCACGTTCAGTGAAACCACCACCAATGCCATCGATGTGGTGAACAAGTACGTCGACGCGGTCAACAGCAACGGCGATACCGGCGAAACCGAGGGCCCGGCGGTGGATGCGCTCAACGACGCGGCCGACACGGTCTCCGGTGCGGTCAACGACGCGATGCCGGCCGACCTTCGGGACACGTTCAGCTCCTACGCGGACGCGGCCCGGTTGGTGGCCGACGCGATCTCCGCCCGCGCTCCGGGGGCGGTATACAACACCCGGATCGACCAACTGAACGACATTCGGAACAAAGGGATGCAGCAGTGCCGCAGCTATTGATTCGAGCGCATGGCAGACCGGGTGTTGTGCAACGATGATGTCGAGCGCACGGCACGCTGAGGGTCGAAGGAGGTCGCACGGTGGTCGCCGCGGATGACGCGCCGAACTACGCCCGGAAACTGGGCATCGAGACGCAGCAGGTTGTCCAGGAATGGGGCTGGGACGACGATACCGACGACGACATTCGCGCCGACATCGAAGACGCCTGCGGCAATGACCTGCTCGACGACACGGTCACCGACGAGGTCGTCGATGTGGCCCTGCTGTGGTGGCGCGACGGCGACGGCGACCTGGTGGACATGCTGATGGACGCGATCGCGCCGCTGGCCGACGACGGGTTGGTCTGGGTGCTGACGCCGAAGACCGGCAGGCCGGGGCACGTGCTGCCGGCCGAGATCGCCGAGGCGGCGCCGACGGCGGGCCTGATGCCGACGTCGTCGGTGAACCTGGGTGAATGGAGCGCCAGCCGGCTGGTGCAGCCCAAGTCGCGGGCGGCGAAGCGCTGATGCTGGACGTGGGCACCGAAGCGCCGGATTTCACCCTGCGCGACCAGAACCAGCAGCCGGTCACGCTGCGGGACTACCGGGGCGACAAGAACGTCTTGCTGGTGTTCTTTCCGCTGGCGTTCACCGGCATCTGCCAGGGCGAGCTGGACCATCTGCGCGACCGGTTGCCGAGCTTCGTCAACGACGACAGCGCGGCCCTGGCCATCTCGGTGGGGCCGCCGCCCACCCACAAGATCTGGGCGACCGAGAGCGGCTTCCTGTTCCCGGTGCTGTCCGATTTCTGGCCGCACGGCGCGGTCAGTGAGGCATACGGGGTGTTCAACGACGACACCGGCTTCGCCAACCGGGGCACCTTCGTGGTGGACCGGTCCGGGATCATCCGGTTCGCCGAGATGAAACAACCCGGCGAGGCACGCGACCAGCAGCAGTGGGTCGACGCGCTGGCCGCGCTGCGGGGGTAGCTCCTCGCCGGAGTTGGGTGCCCGGCACCGGCCGGGTAGCCTGCCCGAGGCGGGGCGCGTAGCTCAGTGGTAGAGCTCTGGTTTTACACACCAGCGGTCGGCGGTTCGATCCCGTCCGCGCCCACCGGTGTTGCCGCAGGTCAATCACCGGCGGTGCCCAGTCGTCCGGACAGGCGTTGGACGGCCGGGTCGGCGAGCATGCCGGCCACCGCGTCGATCACCGCGCCGGCCTCGCCGTTGCGGCGGTGATTCACCCGCTGCGCGGCGGCGCCGATTCGCTGCAGGAAGGCGCGACAGCTGGCCGAGGCGACGGCGGCGTAGTCGGCGGCCTCCTGGGCCTGCGCGCCCGCAGCGAATCTGGTTGGCAGGTCATGAAATTCGTTGAGCAGCGCGTCGGCCTGGGTGCGGATCGTCTGCACACAGTTGCGGGCCACCTGGGCGTCGAGGGGAATACGGGAATCGGCCTGTTCGGCGACCTCCACTTCGAGTGTGTAACTGATCCGGTGCAGCGCGGCCAGTTCGTTCTCCACCAGCAGGGTTTTCGGCCGGATGCCCCAGGGCGGGATCGGCATGGTGAGCAGCTGGGCGCCGGCCAGCTGTTCGATGGAGACCTGTTCGGTCTTGCCCTGGGCGGCCCAGGCCTGCTCGCGGGCGGCCGCCAGTTCGGCGGCGGCGTCGGCGCGAGCCTGGTCGAACTGGGCCCGAAGATCTTCGAGCTCGCGTTGGCCGGCGGCTCGGGCGGCGGCCCGCTCGTCGATGCGCTGCTCGGCGCGCTGCTGCGCGGACCGGGCCTGCTCGCGAGCCGCGACGAGTTCGGCCACGGTGTCAGACCGGGTCTGGTCGAGCTGTGCCTGGAGCTCCTCGATCGCGCGTTGACCGGCGGCCCGCTCGGCGGCTCGCGCGGCCATGCTCTGGTCGGCGCGTTCCTGCGCGGCCCGGGCCTGCTCGCGAGCCGTGACGGCCTCGGCGCCGGCGTGCTCGAGCTGCGTCTGGAGGTCCTCGATCGCGCGCTGGCCGGCGGCCCGTTCGGCGGCTCGCGCGGCCATGCTCTGGTCGGCACGTTGCTGCGCCGCCTGAGCCTGCTCACGGGCGACGGCCACCTCGGCTGCGGACTCGGCCCGCAGCTGGTCACGCTCGGCGGTGATCCGCTCCACGGCCGCCTGCATCTCCCGGCGCTCGGCGGCCCACTGGGTGTGCTTGCGGACCGAATCGGCGTCGGCGGCTCGGGCTCGTTCCCGTGCCATCTCGGCCGCCCGCGTCGACTCCCGCGCCTCTTTGCGGGCGGCTGTCGCATCGGCGACGGCGTCCTTCCGCTCCTGCTCGGCGTCGCGCGCTCGTTGCTCGGCCAGCGCGCGTCGATGGTCCGCCTCGATGATCCGCATCCGTGCGGTGGGTCGTTTGGTCGTCGCGGCCCCGGAGCGTTGCCGCTGTTTGACCAGCTGGGCTTCGGTCATCGAGGCCAGCGCCACCAGCTGGGCGGGTGGCCGCCGGCCGAGCCGTTCGGCCGCGGCGACGGCGTATTCGGCGGTGCGCTTGGTCAGCGCGGCCCAGGCAGCGGGGTCCAGATCCTCGAGGTGCCGGCGCAGTGTGGTCACCGGTGGTCCCCTTCGCCGGTCTCCGCGTGGGCCTCGGCCGGCGCGGTGGAGGGTTTGCCCGCCGTCTGCTCCGTCTTGGCGGGCGCCTTGGCGGGCGTCTTGACCGGCGCCGGCGACTTCCGGACGTCGCTGCGGGGGGCGGGTTCCGGCAGCGGTCCACCGTGCCAGCCCAGCACCAGCCCGTACTGGGCGAGGTAGACGCTCACGGCGCGGGTCAGCGTGTCGTCACCGAGCTCTTCGGCGTCGCGCTGCAACCCGTGCAGCAGCTCCAGCGCCAGCTCCGGTCCCAGACCGAGGCCGGCGTCGTCCGCATCGGCCGCGGCGGGTTCGGCGCCGGCGTTCTCCACCAGCCACACCAGCCGGTCCCAGCACCGGCTGATCGCCTCGGCGCGCCGGCGATCGTCGCGGTGTTCCCGGTGGTGGCGCTCTTGTTGTTCGAGCCGTTCCGCGCGGCGCCGGCCCTCCCGGTGGGACAGGTAGGCGGCCGCGCCGAAGACGATGGCGGCGGCGACCAAGACGGTGATCCCGGCGAAGCCGGGCGAGACGAGAAAGTCGTCCACTGTGGGCAGCGACTGCCAGGAGGTTGTGTCGGGGATGTCACTCATGCCGACTATCTTGCCGGTCCAGGTGGCGGCCGTGGACGGCAATGGGGTGGTTGGCCGGGTCAGCGGCGCCGGCCGTAGCGGTCGGCGAGCTTCTCTTCGACGGTCTGCGGCCCGGGCGTCGCGTCGGGGTGCCCCGGGGCGGGTTTCTCGGTGCGACGTGCGCGGACCTCGGAGAAGATGAAGTAGCCCAGCCCGAGCGGTGCGATGACGCCGAAGGCGATCCACTGGACCCCGTAGGACAGAAACGGCCCGGCGTCCAGGTGCGGCAACCCGATCACCCCCAGCCCGCCCGGCTGGCCGTCGGTGAGTTGCAGATAGGTCGGGGTGAGCGGCACATGGGTCAGCGCCGTGATCTGCGCCGGGTCGATCGAGTAGACCTGTCGGATCCCGTTCTCGGAGAACGGCTCCTTGCCGGGGATCGGCGGCTGGGGGTCGCGCAGCCGGGCGGCGATCCGCACCGTCGTCTGCGGGGCCGGTGGGATCGGCGGCACCCGTGAACCCTGTTCGGGGCGGACATAGCCGCGGTTCACCAGCACGGTCGGCCCGTCGTCAATGCGGAACGGCACCAGCACTTCGAACGCCGGCTCGCCCTCGACCACCCGCAGCCGGACCAGCACCTGGGCGTCCGGCAGGTATCGTCCGGGGGCGCTCCCCCGTGGCCACTGGTCAGCCGGGGCTGCCGAATCTTGGTGCGGCAGCAGCGTCGTCGCCGGAGCCGGTTCGGCGGTGAGGGCCCGCTGGAGCTGGGCGTTCTCCCGCGACGTGGCGGTGTTCTTGCCCAGCTGCCACGGCGCCAGCACCGTGAAACACAGGTACGCGAAGGCCAGCACCACCACGTCCAGCGCCAGCCAGCTCGGACGCAGCAGGAAGGTCCAGCGCCGCATCAACCGGCCCCGTTCTGCCCCAGCTGCTCGTCCACCCAGTCGTGCAGGCCGGGCAGTGCGGTCGCGATCACGCCGAAGACCCGCTCGAAGTCGTCCAGGCTGCCGTAGTAGGGGTCTTCGACGTCCGGCGCGACGGCCTGCGAGCGCGGATCGAAGGAGCGCAGCATCCGGATGCGCGCGGCCGGCGCTCCCAGTTGGCGCAGCCAGTCGACGTGGTTGCGGCCCAAAGCCACCAGCAGGTCGGCCGCCAGCTGGTCGTCGCCGACCT
>NZ_JBYCLB010000709.1:0-11183 GCF_057473705.1 Mycobacterium sp. TH-M15
TGATTCTATATCCGGGCGCTACCGGGTTTTTGCTGCGACGAACGGCCGGTGCACCACCTCGAACTCGAATCCCCGGCCGCGCACGTCCACCGTCACCCGGGCACCGTCGTCGATCCCGGCGTCGGTGTCGATCAGTGCCAGCGCGATGCCGACCGTCAGCGTCGGCGAGAAGGTGCCGGACGTGGTCACCCCCACCCGACGGTCGCCGTCGAGCACCGACAGCTCCGGCCGCAGCACCCCGCGGCCGAGTGCGCGCAGCCCGCGCAGCAGCCGGCGCGGCCCGGCGGCCTTCTCGGCCAGCAGCGCGTCCCGGCCGAAGAACGCGTCCTTCTTCCAGCCGACCGCCCAGCCGCAGCGGGCCTGTACCGGGGAGATGCCCAGGGAGAGTTCGTGTCCGTGCAGCGGGTAGCCCATCTCGGTGCGCAGCGTGTCCCGCGCGCCCAGGCCAGCCGGCTGCCCACCCGCGTCGGTGACGGCCGCGACCAGCGCGTCGAACACCGGCCCGGCCGAGTCCCACGGCGGCAGCAGCTCGTAGCCGTGCTCGCCGGTGTAGCCGGAGCGGCAGACCCGCACCGGCACACCGTCGAACGCGGCGTCGATGTAGGCCATGTAGTCCATCTCGGTCGGCAGGCCCAGCGCGGTCAGCACGTCGGCCGAGCGCGGACCCTGCACCGCCAGCACCGCCCGGGACCGGTGTTCGTCGGTGATGGTCAGCCCGGTTGGCGCGGCGGCCCGCAGGGCGGCCACCACCGCGGCGGTGTTGGCGGCGTTGGGCACCAGGAACATCTCGTCGTCGGCGACGTAGTAGGCGATCAAGTCGTCGATCACGCCGCCGGATTCGGTGCAGCACAACGTGTATTGCGCCTTGCCCGGGCCGATCCGGGACAGGTCGTTGGTGAGCGACGAGTTGACGAACGCGGCCGCGCCGGGCCCGCGGACGGTCGTCTTGCCGAGGTGGCTGACGTCGAACAGGCCGACCGTCTCGCGGGTCGCGGTGTGCTCGGCGACGGTGCCGGCGTAGGAGACCGGCATCAGCCAGCCGCCGAACTCGGCGAATCCGGCACCGAGTTCGCGGTGCCGGTCGTCCAACGGTCCGTGCTGGATTTCGCTCACGCTGAACCACCCTAATCAAGGCGGCGGCTGGCAGACTTGGCAAGGTGGTCGACTTCGACGCACTGACGGCGGCGGGGATCGCCGGCGCCCGCGAACGGGCCGGGCTGATCGAGTACCTGGCCGGCCTCGGCTTCACCGCCGATGAGATGGTCGATGCCGAACGCCGCGGCCGGTTGTTCGGCCTCGCCGGCGACGCGGTGGGGCGCTCGGGCCCGCCGATCCATACCTTGCGGACCGCCGCCGACGCCCTGGGCGTGCCGGTCAGCGAGGTCGAACGCGCCTGGACGATGCTCGGCCTGAGCGTCGCCAGCCCGGATACGCCGGCGCTGAGTCAGGCCGACGTCGACGGGCTGGCCACCTGGGTGCAGATGCGGTCGTACCTCGGGGAGCCCGTCGACGGTTTCCTGCGGGTGCTCGGGGGGACGATGGCGCGGCTGGCCGAGGCCGAGTCGTCGATGATCCGGCAGACCCAACCCGACATGTGGCTGGGTCATACCCGAAACGAACTCACCACCGCCCGGGCCTGGCGATCGGTCGCGGCGTTCATCCCGCGGATCGGCGCGATGATCGACGCCGTGCACCGCCAGCACCAGGTCAGCCACCGGACGTTCCTGGAGGGGCTGGCCGGCGGGCCGTCGGCGAGCATCGTCTGCGGCGTCGGGTTCGCCGACCTGACCGGCTTCACCGCGCTGACCCGGGTGCTGACGTCGACGGAGCTGGCGAGCCTGCTCACCGACTTCGTCGGCACCGTCGCCGACGTGGTGCACGCCGACGGCGGGCGGGTGGTCAAGTTCATCGGCGACGCGGTGATGTGGGTCAGCGCCACCGCGGAGCTGCTGGCGCAGGCGGCGGCCGACCTGGTCGACCACCCGAAAGCCCGCAACGCCGGCCTGCAGGTTCGCGCCGGGCTGGCCTGCGGTGAGCTGCTGTCCATCAACGGCGACTACTTCGGCACCCCGGTCAACCTGGCCGCGCGGCTGGTGGACGCCGCCGGTCCCGGACAGATCCTGGCCGCGGCCGGCGTGGTCGACGAGTTGCGCGGCTGGTCATCGGTGGTCCAGGATCCGTTGACGCTCAAGGGCTTCGACGAACCGGTCACGGCGTACGCGCTGCACCGGACCGCCGGTCGCTAGGGTGATACCCCGTGAGCACCGAACCCGCTGTCGCCGTCACCAGTTCGCTACCTCGCCGCCCCGGCAAGGCGGTGTTGATCGTGCCGGTGGTCAGCGGGGGTGACGACGCCGGCGCCGCGGTGGCCGGCACGGTGCCGCTGCCGGCCGAGGCCGTCGCCGAGATCGAGGCCGGGCTGGCCGCGCTGGACGCCACCGGCGCTACCGACCAGGTGACCCGGCTGCCGGCGCCGTCGCTGCCGGTGGCCAGCGTGCTCGCGGTCGGTCTGGGCACCCCGCGCGACGAGTGGCCCGCCGAGGCGGTCCGCCGCGCCGCGGGCGTCGCGGCCCGTGCGCTGAACGGCACCGAGACGGTGATCAGCGCGCTGGCCGGGCTGCCCGGCGACGGCGTCGTGGCGGCCGGCGTGGAAGGCCTGCTGCTGGGCGGCTACCGGTTCACCGCGTTCCGCAGCGGCAAGACCGCCCCGAAGACACCCGCACTGAAAACCGTCACCGTGCTCTCGTCCGGCAAGGACGGCAAGGCCGTCAAGGCGCAGGCGGCCCACGCCGCGGACGTCGCGGCCGCGGTGACCGTCGCCCGCGATCTGGTCAACACCCCGCCGAGTCACCTGTTTCCAGCCGAATTCGCAGCACGGGCAAAGGCTTTGGGAGAAGGCGCGGGTCTCGACGTCGAGGTGCTCGACGAGAAGGCGTTACGCAAGGCCGGCTACGGCGGGGTGATCGGCGTCGGCCAGGGGTCGTCGCGGCCGCCACGGCTGGTGCGGCTGACCCATCGCGGCTCGCGACTCGCCACGAACAACCGGGGCGCCCGGAAGGCCAAGAAAGTGGCCCTGGTCGGCAAGGGGATCACCTTCGACACCGGCGGCATCTCGATCAAGCCGGCGCTCGGCATGCACCACATGACCTCGGACATGGGCGGCGCCGCGGCGGTGATCGCCACCGTGGTGCTGGCGGCGCGGCGCGGGCTGCCGATCGACGTGATCGCCACCGTGCCGATGGCCGAGAACATGCCGTCCGGGACGGCCCAGCGCCCCGGCGACGTGCTGACCCAGTACGGCGGCACCACGGTCGAGGTGCTCAACACCGACGCCGAGGGCCGGCTGATCCTGGCCGACGCGATCGTGCGGGCCGGCGAGGACAAGCCCGACTACCTGATCGAGACGTCGACGCTGACCGGCGCGCAGACGGTGGCGCTGGGCACCCGCACCCCCGGGGTGATGGGCTCAGACGAGTTCCGCGACCGGGTGGCGGCGATCTCCCAGGCGGTCGGCGAGAACGGCTGGGCGATGCCGCTGCCCGACGAGCTCATCGACGATCTGAAGTCGACGGTCGCCGATCTGGCCAACGTCAGCGGTCAGCGGTTCGCCGGAATGCTGGTCGCCGGGGTCTACCTGCGCGAGTTCGTCCCGGACGGGGTGGCCTGGGCGCATATCGACGTCGCCGGCCCGGCCTACAACACCGCGGGACCGTGGGGTTACACACCCAAGGGCGGCACCGGGGTGCCGACCCGGACCATGTTCGCGGTGCTGGAGGACATCGCAGAGAACGGGTAGCGCCACGCCGCGCAGCGGATGTGAATAGAGTGACATGTGGCGACCCACCGACCGATCGAGGAGTTAACAGCGATGGCGTTCTCAGTTCAGATGCCGGCACTGGGTGAGAGCGTCACCGAGGGGACCGTCACCCGCTGGCTGAAGCAGGAGGGCGACACCGTCGAGGTCGACGAGCCGCTGCTGGAGGTCTCCACCGACAAGGTGGACACCGAGATCCCGTCGCCGGTGACCGGGGTGCTGACCAAGATCCTCGCCCCCGAGGACGCGACCGTCGAGGTCGGTGGTGAGTTGGCGGTGATCGGTGAGGCGGGCGAGGCCGCCGCCCCCACCCCCGAGCCGGCCGCCACTCCCGAGCCGGTCGCCGCCCCCGAGCCGGTCGCACAGCCCGAGCCCGCCCCGGCGCCCGCGGCCGCACCCGCACCGGCCGCCGGCGTCTCCGAGGCCACCCCGGTGCTGATGCCCGAGCTCGGCGAGTCGGTCACCGAAGGCACGGTGACCCGCTGGCTGAAGAAAGTCGGCGACTCGGTGCAGGTCGACGAGCCGCTGGTCGAGGTCTCCACCGACAAGGTGGACACCGAGATCCCGTCGCCGGTGGCCGGCACCCTGGTGTCGATCACCGCCCCCGAGGACGCCACCGTCCAGGTCGGCGGGGAGCTGGCCAAGGTGGGCAGCGGGTCGGCGGCAGTGGCCGCGCCCGCCCCGACACCCGAACCGGCCCCGGAGCCCACACCGGCCCCGGTCGCCGAAGTTGTCGAAGCGCCGGTGGCAGCCGCACCCCCGCCTGCCGCACCGGCGGCAGCGCCGGCACCTGCCGCACCGCCGGCAGCGCCGGCACCTGCCGCGCAGCCAGCCGCCGCGGTGCCGGGCACCGGACAGACCACCCCCTACGTGACGCCGCTGGTCCGCAAGCTTGCCGCGGAGAACAACGTCGACCTCGGCCAGGTGACCGGCACCGGGGTGGGCGGACGGATCCGCAAGCAGGACGTGCTGGCCGCCGCCGCGAAGACGCAGCCGGCCGCCGCGCAACCGGCCGCGGGTCCGGTCCCGGCGGCCCCGGCCCCCGCGCTGGCGAACCTGCGCGGCACCACCGCCAAGGCCAGCCGGATCCGACAGATCACCGCGAAGAAGACCCGCGAGTCGCTGCAGGCCACCGCGCAGCTCACCCAGACCCACGAGGTCGACATGACCAAGATCGTGGCGCTGCGGACGCAGGCCAAGAACGCCTTCGCTGAACGGGAGGGCGTCAACCTGACCTACCTGCCGTTCATCGCCCGGGCGGTGATCGACGCGCTCAAGGCCCACCCCAACGTCAACGCCAGCTACGACGAGGGCACCGGCGAGATCACCTACTACGACGCCGAACACCTCGGCATCGCCGTCGACACCGATCAGGGGCTGCTCTCCCCGGTGATCCACAACGCCGGCGACCTGTCGCTGGCCGGCCTGGCCCGCGCCATCGCCGACATCGCGGCCCGGGCCCGCTCCGGCGACCTCAAACCCGACGAGCTGTCCGGCGGCACCTTCACCATCACCAACATCGGCAGCCAGGGCGCGTTGATGGACACGCCGATCCTGGTTCCGCCGCAGGCCGCGATGCTCGGCACCGGCGCCATCGTCAAACGCCCCCGGGTGATCATCGGCGAGGGCGGCAACGAGTCGATCGGGGTGCGCTCGGTCTGCTTCCTGCCGCTGACCTACGACCACCGGCTGATCGACGGAGCCGATGCCGGCCGGTTCCTGACCACGATCCGGAATCGCCTCGAGGAGGGCGCGTTCGAGGCCGACCTCGGGCTGTAGGGCTTTCGCACCGACCGCACGAAGGGGGCAGCGTGGCCGACGCCGTCGTCGCGATCGCCGGATCATCCGGCCTGATCGGCACGGCCCTGGTGTCGGCGCTGCGCTCGTCCGGCCACCGGGTGCTGCGGATCGTCCGCCGCTGACCGGTGAACGACGGTGAGCTGCACTGGGATCCCGAGCTCGGCGACCTCGACGTCGCCGCCCTGCACGGGGTCGACGCGGTGGTCAACCTGTGCGGGGTCAACCTGGGCCGGCGGCGCTGGTCGGGGGCGTTCAAGCAGAGCCTGCGGGACAGCCGCATCACCCCGACCGAGGTGCTCTCCGATGCGGTCGCCGAGGCCGGGGTGCCGGTTCTGGTCAACGCCAGCGCGGTCGGCTTCTACGGCGACACCGGTGCGCGCACGGTCGACGAGACCGGCCCGCCGGGCGCTGGTTTTCTGGCCCAGCTCGCCCAGGACTGGGAAGCGGCCACGGCGGCCGCCCAGCGGGCCGGTGCCCGGGTGGTGCTGGCCCGCACCGGTGTCGTGCTCTCCCCCGCCGGCGGGGCCTTGGGCCGGCTTCGGCCGCTGTTCGCCCTCGGCCTGGGCGCCCGACTCGGCAACGGCCGGCAGTACCTGTCCTGGATCAGCCTGGAAGACGAGGTGCGGGCCCTGCAGTCGGCGATCTCGCATGCCGGCCTCTCCGGTCCGGTGAACCTGGCCGGCCCGGCGCCGGTGACCAACGCCGAGTTCACCGCCGCGCTGGGCCGCGCGGTGCACCGACCCACCCCACTGGCCCTGCCCGGGTTCGCGCTCCGGGCCGCACTCGGTGAGTTCGCCGACGAGGGGCTGCTCACCGGCCAGCGGGCCATCCCCGCCGCGCTGGAGGCCGCCGGCTTCGACTTCCACCACCGGACCATCGGCGAGGCGCTGCGCTACGCCACCGCGCAGTAACGCCGTTCTTCGCCGAGCGTGAACATCCGCGCACGCTCGGCGGCCGAGCGGGCACGTCGGCCGGGTAGCCTGCGAGGGTGCCGTCCATCCGGTCCAGCACCGCCCCGATCGAGCTGCGCCAGCTGGGCAGCGTCGACTATCTCGCCGCGTGGCGGCTACAACGCGACCTGGCCGACGCCCGGGTGGCCGGCGGCCCGGACACCCTGCTGCTGCTGGAACACCCGTCGGTCTACACCGCCGGGCGGCGCACCGAGCCGTCCGAGCGGCCGGTGGCCGGCACGGTCGTCGACACCGACCGGGGCGGCAAGATCACCTGGCACGGGCCGGGTCAGCTGGTCGGGTATCCGATCATCGGGCTGGCCGAGCCGCTCGACGTGGTCAATTACGTGCGTCGCCTGGAGGAAGCACTGATCGCGGTCTGCGCCGAACTGGGCCTGGCCACCGGGCGCATCGACGGGCGATCCGGGGTGTGGGTGCCGGCCGGGGACGGTCGCCCGCCCCGCAAGGTCGCCGCGATCGGGGTGCGGGTGGCACGGGCCACCACCCTGCACGGCTTCGCGCTCAACTGTGACTGCGATCTCGGCGCGTTCGCCGCGATCGTGCCGTGCGGTATCGCCGACGCCGGGGTGACGTCACTCTCGGCCGAGCTGGGTCGCCGGGTCGCCGTCGCCGACGTGCGGTCCGCGGTCGCCGACGCGGTGGTCAACGCACTGGACGGGGTGCCTCCGGTCCGCGACCACCTCGTCGGGGATATCGGCACGGGCGTACCATCGGCACGGTGAGCGCCGTCCCGGAAGACCGCCGGCTACGCCGGCAGGAAGCACGCAACGCCGAGACGCCGATCGAGCGCAAACCGTCCTGGATCAAGACCCGCGCGAAGATGGGCCCCCACTACACCGAGCTCAAGGGCCTGGTCAAGCGCGAGAAGCTGCACACGGTCTGCGAGGAGGCCGGCTGCCCCAACATCTACGAGTGCTGGGAGGACCGGGAGGCCACCTTCCTGATCGGCGGCGAGGTGTGCACCCGGAACTGCTCGTTCTGCTTGATCAAGTCCGGTAAGCCCAGCGAGGTCGACCGCGACGAGCCGCGCCGGGTCGCCGAGAGCGTGCAGGCGATGGGGCTGCGGTACTCGACGGTGACCGGGGTGACCCGCGACGACCTCGACGACCAGGGCGCCTGGCTGTACGCCGAGACGGTGCGCGCCATCAAGCGGCTCAACCCGTCGACCGGCGTGGAGTTGCTGATCCCGGACTTCGACGGGAAGCCCGAGTTGCTGGGCGAGGTCTTCGAGACCCACCCGGAGGTGTTGGCGCACAACGTCGAAACGGTGCCGCGCATCTTCAAGATGATCCGCCCGGCGTTCAGCTACCCGCGCAGCCTCGACGTGCTCACCCAGGCCCGGGAGGCCGGGCTGGTCGCCAAGAGCAACCTCATCCTCGGGATGGGCGAGACCCCGGACGAGATCCGGGACGCGCTGACCGACCTGTACGACGCGGGCGCGGAGCTGGTGACCATCACCCAATACCTGCGGCCGTCCGAGCGGCACCACCCGATCGACCGGTGGGTCAAGCCCGAGGAGTTCGTCGAGCACGCCCGCTTCGCCGAACAGCTCGGCTTCGCCGGGGTGATGTCCGGGCCGCTGGTCCGCTCGTCGTACCGGGCCGGCCGGCTCTACAAGCAGGCGATGGAGCGCCGGGCCCGACGGCCGCGGACACCGTTGGCGCAATAGCGGACCGGCCGCTGGGTATCCTCGGTAACTATGGCCAGACCCCGCAACGCCGCCGAGAACAAGGCCGCCCGCGCCGAGGCGAAAGCCACCCGCAAGGCCGCCGCCCGGGACCGGCGCACCCAGCTGTGGCAGGCGTTTCAGATCCAGCGCAAGGAGGACCGCCGGCTGCTGCCGTACATGGCCGGCGCATTCCTGCTGATCGTGGGCGCAGCTGCGGCGATCAGTGTCCCGTCCGGCACGACCAGCATGGCGATGATCCTGCCGCTCGGGGTGGTGCTCGGCCTGCTGGTGGCGTTCATCATCTTCGGCCGCCGCGCCCAGAAGTCGGTCTACCGCAAGGCCGAGGGGCAGGCCGGTGCGGCCGCCTGGGCGCTGGACAACATGCGCGGCAAGTGGCGGGTCACCCCGACCGTGGCCGCCACCGGCCAGTTCGACGCGGTGCACCGGGTGATCGGCCGGCCGGGTGTCATCCTGGTCGGCGAGGGGGCTGCGGCCCGGGTCAAGTCACTGCTGGCCCAGGAGAAGAAACGCACCGCGCGGCTCATCGGTGACGTGCCGATCTACGACGTCGTGGTCGGCGGCGGCGACGGCGAGGTTCCGCTGTCGAAGCTGGAACGGTTCCTGACCAAGCTGCCGGCCAACATTCCGGTGAAGCAGATCGACTCGCTGGAGTCCCGGCTGGCCGCGCTCGGCTCGCGGACCGGGAAGGCGGCGATGCCCAAAGGCCCGCTGCCGGAGGGCGCGAAGCTGCGCGGCGTGCAGCGCACCGTGCGCCGGCGCTAGCCTGCGTAACCCGACGCCAACCCGTCAGCGCCGCACCACCGCGGTGCCGGTTGCCCGGTCTTGCAGACCCCGGCCGTCGGCGTCGGCGAAGAGCGGCGGCAGCACCAGCGCGATCAGGGTTCCGCGCGCCAGTGCCCGGCCGATCCCGACCTGAGCACGATAGTCGACCGAGGCCACTCGCAGCCGGCAGACGAACTGTCCGGGCGTGAAGCCGAACAGCCGCACCGCCGCGGCCCCGAGCAGCAGCCAGACCACCAGCACCACCGTCGGCAACGCCGCCTGGCCGACCAGACCGAACGCCAGTCCCAGCCCGGCCAGCCCGTAGGCCAGCAGCCAGTCGACGGCCAGCGCCGCGACCCGCTGACCGAACGCCGCCAGGGCCCCCGGTCCGGTCGGCGGCAGGCCCAGCGCCTCGCCCGGGTAACCGCTCCCCCGGCGAGGATCGGCCGACTCCGGGCCGGACAACCAGGACGAGAGTGTGCCTGCCACCCACTCACCATAGGCCCGCCGCAAAGCCCCCGGTCAGCCCCGCCGTCCGGTGATTGCGTAACGTCTGGGCAACACGTGGTTGATGTTCGGGCAATATCGCCTGCGTAGCGTTTGCCGCACCATCCAACAGAGGAGAATAATTCGGTGACCGACAAGACGCCCGACGACATCCTCAAGCTCGTCGCGGACGAGGACATCGAATACATCGACATCCGGTTCTGCGACCTGCCCGGCGTCCTGCAGCACTTCTCCATCCCGGCGTCGGCCCTCGACGCCAGCGTCTTCGAGGACGGGCTGGCCTTCGACGGGTCCTCGATCCGCGGTTTCCAATCCATCCACGAGTCCGACATGATGCTGCTGCCGGACCCCAACACCGCGCTCGTCGACCCGTTCCGGGCGGCCAAGACGCTGAACCTGAACTTCTTCGTGCACGACCCGTTCACCCGGGAGCCGTACTCGCGCGACCCGCGCAACGTCGCCCGCAAGGCGGAGAGCTACCTGACCAGCACCGGCATCGCCGACACCGCCTACTTCGGCGCCGAGGCCGAGTTCTACATCTTCGACTCGGTGGCGTTCGACTCACGGATGAACGGCGCGTTCTACGAGGTCGACTCGACCTCGGGCTGGTGGAACACCGGCGAGCCGACCGAGGCCGACGGCAGCCCCAACCGCGGCTACAAGGTTCCGCCCAAAGGCGGCTACTTCCCGGTGGCGCCGAACGACCACCACGTCGACCTGCGCGACACGATGACCACCAACCTGATCAACGCCGGCTTCATCCTGGAGCGCGGCCACCACGAGGTGGGCACCGGCGGGCAGGCCGAGATCAACTACAAGTTCAACACCCTGCTGCACGCCGCCGACGACCTGATGCTGTTCAAATACATCATCAAGAACACCGCGTGGCAGGCCGGCAAGACGGTGACGTTCATGCCCAAACC
The DNA here is from genome assembly GCF_057473705.1 of Mycobacterium sp. TH-M15. Lineage (NCBI taxonomy): Bacteria > Bacillati > Actinomycetota > Actinomycetes > Mycobacteriales > Mycobacteriaceae > Mycobacterium > Mycobacterium sp. TH-M15. Next base: position 10,468 of record NZ_JBYCLB010000709.1, read on the forward strand.
GCTGTTCGGCGACAACGGCTCCGGGATGCACGTGCACCAGTCGCTGTGGCAGGACGGCAGCCCGCTCTTCTACGACGAGGCCGGGTACGCCGGATTGTCGGACACCGCCCGGCACTACATCGGCGGGATCCTGCACCACGCGCCGTCGCTGCTGGCCTTCACCAACCCGACGATCAACTCCTACAAACGCTTGGTGCCGGGTTACGAGGCGCCGATCAACCTGGTGTACAGCCAGCGCAACCGGTCGGCCTGCGTGCGGATCCCGATCACCGGATCCAATCCGAAGGCCAAGCGGCTGGAGTTCCGCTGCCCGGACTCGTCGGGCAACCCGTATCTGGCGTTCGCGGCCATGCTGATGGCCGGCGTCGACGGCATCAAGAACAAGATCGAGCCGGCCGCCCCTGTTGATAAAGACCTCTACGAGCTGCCGCCCGAGGAGGCGGCCAACGTCCCGCAGGCGCCTACCCAGCTCGCCGACGTGATCGACAACCTCGAAGCCGACCACGAATACCTCACCGAGGGCGGCGTTTTCACCTCCGACCTGATCGAGACCTGGATCGGCTACAAGCGCACCAAGGAGATCGAGCCGGTCAACCTGCGCCCGCACCCGTACGAGTTCGCGCTGTACTACGACTGCTGAGCGGCGGTAGGCGTTTGACCTGCTAGGACGCTACGAGCCGGGCCGCTCATCCCGCATCCGTCCCGCACCAGCGTCC
>NZ_JBYCLB010000710.1:0-1928 GCF_057473705.1 Mycobacterium sp. TH-M15
AGCGATCCGACCACGCGCTGATCGTCATCCCGCCCATCGAGTGTCCCGCGATGACGGCACGCTCCCCCGGTTTCAGGGTGGCCTCCAGCACCGCGTCGAGGTCGGCGGCGAGGTGGTTCAAGCTGTAGCCGCCGCGCCCCGGCAGGCCGCTGTGCCCGTGTCCGCGGTGGTCGAAGGCGATCACCCGGTAGTCGCGGGCCAGGTCGGCGATCTGGTAGGCCCACACCCGGATCGCGCAGACGATGCCGTGACTCAGCACGATCGGGTAGCCGTCGGGCGGCCCGAACACCTCGGTGTGCAGCCGGATGCCGTCCACCGCGCGGACGGCCACGGTGCGGCTCGGCGGCAGCTCCGGCAGGAAATTGGCGGTCACTGCGCCGTGTTCGTCGATCCGTGGAAAGCTCATCATTGCTCCATCGGGTGCGGCAACGTCGCCACCCGGCAATTCTATCCGAGATCGTCTAAGTTTCTGGGTAATGGCGTAACTGAACTTACCGAAAGGGCGGCCATGCGCGCGGTACAGATCTCCCAGTTGGATGGCCCGCGGGCGGCCCGGGTGGTCGAGCTCGACGAGCCCGACGCCGGGGACGCGGTCCTCATCGACGTGCACGCCGCCGGGGTGGCCTTCCCCGACCTGCTGCAATCACGGGGCCTCTACCAGTACAAGCCGAACCTGCCGTTCGTCCCCGGCGGCGAGGTGGCCGGCGTGGTGCGCAGCGCGCCGGCCGGAGCCCACGTCCGGGCCGGCGACCGGGTGGCCGCCCTGACCATGCTCGGCGGCGGGATGGCCGAGGTGGTCGCGGTGCCGGCCGGACAGGTGTTCCGGCTGCCGGACGCGGTGTCGTTGGAGGCCGGCGCCGGGCTGCTGTTCAACGACCTGACCGTGCATTTCGCGCTCACCGAGCGGGGCCGGCTGGCCGCCGGGGAGACGGTGCTGGTGCACGGAGCGGCCGGCGGCATCGGCACCTCGACGCTGCGGCTGGCCTCCGCGCTGGGGGCGGCGAAGACCATCGCGGTGGTCAGCACCCCGGAGAAGGGCGACGTCGCCCGGGCCGCGGGTGCCACCGACGTCGTCGCGGTGGACGGGTTCAAGGACGCCGTGCGCGAGCTCACCGGCGGCCGCGGGGTGGACATCGTGCTGGACCCGGTCGGCGGTGACCGGTTCACCGACTCGCTGCGCTGCCTGGGACCGGCCGGCCGGCTGCTGGTGGTGGGCTTCACCGGCGGTGAGATCCCCACGGTGAAGGTGAACCGGCTGCTGCTGAACAACGTCGACGTGGTCGGCGTCGGCTGGGGCGCCTGGGCGATGGCGCACCCGGGTTACCTGGAGCGCCAATGGGCGGCGTTCGAGCCGCTGCTGGCCTCCGGTGCGGTGGCCGCCCCGCAGCCGCATGTCTTCGCCCTGGACCGGGCCGCCGATGCACTGGCGGCGCTGGAGGACCGGACCGCCCGGGGCAAGGTGGTGCTGCGGGTGCGCGAGCCGTGACCCGACGCGCTGACCCACGTCCGCCGATGGTCGAGGTCGTCCAGGTCGACGCCGATGGTTGTCCGGGTCGGCTCGTATCGGTCGGCTGGTAGGACTTGGTTGATCTGCCCGGACGGCAGGATGACATCGCCGCCCGCATGGTCCGCAGCGAGAGCACGGAGGATGTCGATCGCGGCGGGGATCGCGGGGCTGTGGATGAGGAGAGCCACGTCGGTCATCAAGCTGACGGTGCGGCAGGCTGCGGGTTAGCCAGGGTTAGCCAGCCATCCTCGGTAGAAGGTTTTGATCTTGGCGATCGTTCTTCTACCAGGAGCCCCGCCTATTTCACCGCAATAGCCTCACATACTGCACCAAGCGAGGTGCACGGCGGGACAGCTAACCGACGGCGGCGTCACGCTCCGACCGGCGCGAACCCGGCACCCGGCCCGCCGTTGGCGTTGAC
>NZ_JBYCLB010000711.1:0-3922 GCF_057473705.1 Mycobacterium sp. TH-M15
CCTGCGAACCCAGCACAAACCGGCTGATCCCGATCATCGCGTCCGACCAGGCGAAGCACACCGCACCGACCGCCGTCCAGACCGTCGGCAGTCGAGCGAGCAACGCCGCCGACACCATCGCCACCAGCACCAGCAGGTAGACGGTGACCGGAATCGTCATGCCGTCGCGCCCCAGCTGCGGCCAGAACCACGCCAGCAGACCGACGCACGCCGAGCACACCAACGCGACGGCGACCACCCGGGCACGAGACCCACCCGACCGCGCCAGCGGCAGCAGCGCACCCAGAAAACACACGTGTGCCAACAAGAACGCGCCCAGCCCGAACACGAACGACGACGCCCACCACGGAACCGCCAACAGCACGTCGCCGACCGCGCAGAGCAGCAATGCCGGCATCAACCAGCGCCGTTCGCGGACAACAGGATGCGCCGCCGCCGCAAACGCCAGCAGCAGCGCCATCGACGCCTTGAACGCCGGTTGGACGCCCCACACCCCGGCCAGCTCCGCACCCGGCGGAGAACGCAGCGCCACGATGGTCAGGAATACGCCGTAGGCGATGCCGGCCCAACCGCCAGCTACCCACGCGCCGAGCAGCACTCGCGGTGCGTACGGTGTCTGCATGCCCAGCGTCGACTCTGGATCCGCGATCGATCCCATCCTGCAGAAGGTACTGGACGCGGTCCCGTTCCGGTTGTCCGCCGACGACGGTGTCGACGCGGCCCGCCAGGCCCTACGTGACCTGCCGCGCCGCAGCTTCCATCCCGAGCTTCAGGTGCAAGACCGTGCCATCGACGGGCCGGCGGGGCCGCTCAACATCCGGATCTACTGGCCGCCAACCGAGGACGCCGCGCCGCCGGTGGTGCTGTTCTTTCACGGCGGCGGCTTTGTCGTCGGTGACCTCGACACGCACGACGGCACCGCCCGCCAGCACGCCGTCGGCGCTTCGGCCGTGGTGGTGTCTGTCGAGTACCGCCTGGCGCCCGAGCATCCCTACCCCGCCGCGATCGACGACGCCTGGGCGGCAACACAGTGGGTGGCCCGACACGGCGACGAGATCGGTGCCGACACGAGTCGGCTTGCGGTGGCCGGCGACTCCGCGGGCGGCAACATCGCCGCTGTCATCGCGCAGCGGGCCCGCGACGAGGGCGGGCCGCCCGTCGCTTATCAGCTGCTGTGGTATCCAGCGACCCTGTGGGATTCGTCGCTGCCCTCGTTCACCGAGAACGCCGACGCCGCGGTTCTCGACAGCGCGGCCGTCGCCATGTTCAGCCGTTATTACGCGGGCGACATCGACCTGTTCAATCCGCCGGTCGGGATGGCGCCGGGGCGGGCCGCGAATCTGGCCGGCCTGCCCGCCGCCTACATCGCCGTGGCCGGCCACGACCCGCTGCGCGACGACGGGGCGCGCTACGGCGAGTTGCTCGCCGCGGCCGGTGTCCCGGTCGAGGTGCACAACGCCGAGGCGATGGTGCACGGGTATCTCGGCTACGCCGGAGTGGTGCCGGCGGCGACCGCCGCGATGGACCGCGGGCTGGCCGCACTGCAGAATGCGCTGCACGTACGGTAGATCCATGCCGGATCCGACCATCGAACGACCGCAGATCGACCCGACGCTCAAGGCTTTGGTCGACGCGTTCCCGCTGACCTTCACGGCGTCCGACGGCGTCGAGGTCGCCCGCGACAGACTGCGTCAGCTGAAGGCGCCGCCGGAGATGCTGCCGGATCTGCGCATCGAAAACCGCAGTGTCGGGCACGGCGACGTCACCGATGTCCCGGTCCGCATCTACTGGCCGCCGGGTTCGGCTGCCGGCGAGCCGGGTGACTTGCCGATCGTGGTCTTTTACCACGGCGGCGGCTTCGCCCTGGGAGACCTCGACACCCACGACCCGGTCGCGCGCGCACACGCAGTCGGCGCCGACGCCATCGTGGTGTCCGTCGGCTACCGACTGGCCCCCGAGCATCCTTTCCCGGCCGGGCTGGACGACGCCTGGGCTGCGCTGCAGTGGACCGCCGAGCACGCCGTCGAATTGGGTGGCGATCCCAGCCGGATCGCGGTCGCCGGCGACTCGGCCGGCGGCAACTTCGCCGCGGTGATGGCCCAGCGGGCCCGCGACGAGGACGGACCGACGCTGGCGTTCCAGCTGCTCTGGTACCCGTCGATCACCGCCGACCTGTCGATGCCGTCGTTCACCGAGAATGCCGACGCGCCGATCCTGAACCGCGACGTCATCGACGCGTTCCTGACGTGGTACGCCCCCGGGGTGGACATCAGCGACCCCAAGACGCTGCCCGCCGCTCTGGCGCCGTGCAACGCCGCCGACTTCGCCGGGCTGGCCCCGGCCTTCATCGGCAGCGCCGAACACGATCCGCTGCGCGACGACGCCGCCTTGTACGCCGACCTGCTGAACGCCGCCGGCGTGCCCGCCGAGCTGAGCAACGAGGGCGATCTGGTGCACGGCTATGTCAGCTTCGCGCTGATCATCCCCGCCGCCGCCGAGGCGACCAACCGCGGTCTGGCCGCCCTCAAAGCGGCGCTGCACCGGTGAGCGGTGATCGGCCCGACTACCACTGCCTGATCGTCGGCGCAGGATTCTCCGGCATCGGCGCCGCGGTCAAGCTCGACCAGGAAGGCTTCGGCGACTACCTGATCGTCGAGGCCGGCGACGGGGTCGGCGGAACCTGGTACTGGAACACCTATCCCGGTATCGCGGTGGACATTCCGTCGGCGTCGTATCAGTTCTCGTTCGAGCAGCGGCCGGACTGGTCGCGCACCTACGCGCGCGGCGGCGAGCTGAAGGCCTACGCCGAACACTGCACCGACAAGTACGGCATCCGGCGCAAGATCCGGTTCAGCACCAGGGTTTTGTCTGCCGCGTTCGACGACGAACGCTCGCTGTGGCGGGTGCAACTCGATCCCGGTGGCGAAGTCACGGCCCGGTTCGTCTACAACGGCGGCGGGGTGCTGACCGTGCCCAAGCCGCCCGACATCGACGGCGTCGACTCCTTTGGTGGCGCGGTGGTGCACACCGCCCGCTGGGACCACACCCTCGACCTGACCGGCAAGCGGGTCGCGGTGATCGGCACCGGCGCTTCGGCGGTGCAGCTGATCCCGCAGATCGCGCCCATTGTCAAGCAGCTCAAAGTCTTTCAACGAACGCCGATCTGGTGCTTCCCGAAATTCGACGTGCCGCTGCCCACGCCGGCGCACTGGGCGTTGCGGCTGCCGGGCGCCAGAACGCTGCAGCGGCTGATCACCCAGAGCTACGTCGAGGTGACGTTTCCGCTGCCGGCTCAGTACTTCACCGTGTATCCACTGGCCCGCTGGATGGAGTCGCTCGGCCGCGCGTATCTGCGGCGCAAAGTGCGCGATCCCGAGGTCCGGCAACAGCTCACCCCGAGCTACGCCATCGGCTGCAAGCGGCCCGGTTTCCACAACAGCTACCTGTCGACCTACAACCGCGACAATGTCGAGCTCGTGACGCAACCGATCGACAAGATCACGCCGTCGGCGGTGGCTACCACCGACGGTACCCACCACGAGATCGACGTGCTGGTGCTCGCCACCGGTTTTCACGTCTTCGACGCCGAAAGCACGCCGACGTTTGCGGTCACCGGCAGCGGCGGCCAACCGCTGCAACGGTTCTGGGAGGAGAACCGGGCGCAGGCCTACGAGGGAAACACCATTCCCGGCTTTCCCAATTTCTTTTCCACGATGGGGCCGTACGGCTACGTCGGCTCGTCGTACTTCGCGTTGATCGAGGCCCAGACGCACCACATGGTGCGCTGCATGAAGCGGGCCCGCCAGCGCGGTGCCGCCCGCGTCGAGATCAGCCAAGCAGCCAACGCGCGTTACTTCGCCGAGCAGCTGAGCCGCCGGCACCGTCAGGTGTTCTGGCAGGACAGCTGCCAGGGCGCGAACAG
>NZ_JBYCLB010000712.1:0-3414 GCF_057473705.1 Mycobacterium sp. TH-M15
CCGACCGGCCGCGAGGTCTACATCCGCTGAGTGACCCGTCGGATAGGCTTCCGGTCGAGGTTGTCGCCCGCCCCTCGGCCGCAGTGCGGGCACCAGACACGGCGAGGACGTACGTGCAGGTGAGCCGGGCCGCCTCCGGACCGGACGCGCCGGCGACCGGCCGGGCGCACGCGAAGGTGATCCTGCTCGGCGAACACGCCGTCGTCTACGGCGTCCCGGCGCTCGCCGTGGCGCTGCCGCAGCTGACGGTGACCGCGCGGGCCAGCCGGCTGCCGCAGGCCGGGCACCGTCCGGGCGACGTCACCGTCGAGTCGGCCGACCGGACGGAGCCGATGCCGGACGAGACCAGCGCCGCGCTGCGGAACCTGGTAACCCGGTTCCGGGAGGTGGCCGGCGTCGCCGACCGCACCCCGCTCCGCCTGGTGCTGGATTCCAGCATCCCGCCGGGCCACGGGCTGGGGGCGAGCGCGGCCTACGCCCGCGCCGTGGTGCTCGCGCTGGCCGAACTGTTCGACCACGCCGTCGGCGCCGACCTGGTCTTCGACCTGGTGCAGACCGCCGAGACCGCGGCGCACGGGAAGGCGAGCGGGATCGACGCGGTGGTCACCGGTGCCTCCGGGCTGATCCGCTACGTGTCCGGTGCGGTGCAGGAGCTCAGTTGCGGTTTCGACGGTCTCTTCGTGGTCGGCGACAGCGGGGTCGCCGGCCGGACCAAGGACGCGATCGAGCAGGTGCGCGAGCGGTTCGAGGCCGACCCGCAGATCCGGACCGACTTCCTGGACGGTATCCGGCGGCTGACCGAGGCCGGGATCGCGGCGCTCGCCGACGGCGAGCGGAGCGTCTTCGGCGAGCAGATGAGCGCCAATCACCGGGTGCTGCGGGCGACCGGGCTGAGTACCGACCTGATCGACGCGCTGGTGGCCGCCGCGTTGGCCGCGGGCAGCCCGGGCGCCAAGATCAGCGGCGGCGGCCTCGGCGGCTGCATGGTCGCGCTCGCCACCGACCCGGCGCACGCGGAGGCGGTGGCGGCCGCGCTGCGGGCCACCGGTGCCGCCGACACCTGGCCCGTCGGAATCGGACGGTTCGCCGGTGCCGGCGGCTGACCCCGCGCCGGCCGGCGCGCGCAGCGTCACCGCCGTCGCACATCCCAACATCGCGCTGGTCAAGTACTGGGGGAAACGGGACGAGCAGCTGATCATCCCGTTCGCCGACAGCCTGTCGATGACGCTGGACGTCTTCCCGACCACCACCACGGTCACCCTGGCCCCGGTGGCCGGCGCCGACGCCGTCACCCTGGACGGTGGGCCGGCGCCGACGGCGATGACGACGCGGGTCACCGCCTTCCTCGATTTGGTGCGCACCCTGGCGCGGCGGACCGAACCGGCCGTCGTCGACACCCACAACACCGTGCCGACCGGGGCCGGGCTGGCGTCGTCGGCGAGTGGGATGGCCGCGCTGGCCGTCGCCGCCGCCGCCGGGTACGGGCTGGACCTGGACGCGGCCGGGCTGTCCCGGCTGGCCCGGCGCGGATCCGGTTCGGCGGCCCGGTCGATCTTCGGCGGCTTCGCGGTCTGGCACGCCGGCCACGGCAGCGGCGCGACCGCCGACGCCAGCTCCTACGCCGAGCCGGTGACCGACGCCGCGATCGACCCGGCGCTGGTCATCGCCGTCGTCGACGCCGGCCCGAAGGCGATCTCCAGCCGGGCGGCGATGCGCCGCACGGTGGCCACCTCGCCGCTGTACCCGGCGTGGGCCGAGGCGAACGCGGCCGACCTGGCCGCGATGCGGACCGCGCTGGCCGCCGGCGACCTGGCGGCGGTCGGCCAGATCGCCGAACACAACGCACTGGGCATGCACGCGACGATGCTGGCCGCCCGGCCGGCGATCCGCTACCTCTCCGCGGGCAGCCTGGCGCTGCTGGACCGGGTCGCCGCGCTGCGCGACGAGGGCGTCTGCGCCTACGCGACGATGGACGCCGGCCCGAACGTGAAGGTGCTCTGTGCGCCGGCCGACGCCGGCCGGGTCGCCGAGGCGATGCAGCTCGCGTGGCCGGGCAGCTCCGTCGTGGTCGCCCGGTGCGGTCCGGCGGCCCGGATCGAGCCATGACGGCCCCCGGGCCGATCACCCGGCACGCCCCCGGGAAGCTGTTCGTCACCGGCGAGTACGCGGTGCTGGAGCCGGGCAACCCGGCGGTGCTGGTCGCACTGGACCGGCTGGTCAGCGTCACGGTGACGCCGGCGGCCGGCCACGACGTGGTGGTCTCGTCGGACCTGCACCCGCGGCCGGTGCGGCTGCGCTGGGACGGCGTGCGGCCGGCCGGGGTGACCGCCGCCGACGACCGGGCCGCCGGCGGTTCGCTGGCCCATGTGGTCGCCGCCCTGGGCGCGGTCGCCGAACTGCTGGCCGAGCGAGACGCGGCCGTTCCGGGGTGCACGGTCTCGGTCAGCAGCGAGCTGCACCAGCGGGGAACCAAATTCGGACTGGGTTCCAGCGGCGCCGTCACGGTGGCCAGTGTCGCGGCCGTCGCGGCGCACTGCGGCCTGCAGCTCAGCCGGGACGAACGGTTCCGGCTGGCGATGATCGCCTCGGCCCGGCTGGATGCGCGAGCATCCGGGGCCGACCTGGCCGCCAGCAGCTGGGGTGGCTGGGTGCTCTACCAGGCCCCGGACCGCAGCGAGCTGCTCGACCTGGTGCGCCGCGACGGCATCGCCGCCGCGCTGCGGGCGGTGTGGCCGGGGCTGGCGATCCGGCGGCTGCGCGCACCCGCGGAGCTGACCCTGGCGGTGGGCTGGACCGGCGAGCCGGCCTCGACCGGGGAGCTGATCGCCGACCGGCCGGCCCGGGCCTGGCGCGGCACCCCGGCGCACCGGACGTTCGTCACCGAGATGGCCGGCTCGGTGCGCGCGCTGGTGGCCGGTCTGGAGTCCGGCGACCGCGGGGAGGTGCTGCGGCAGATCACCGCCGCCCGCCGGCTGCTGGCCCGGCTGGACGAGGCTGCCGGACTGGGAATCTTCACCGATAGACTGGTCGCACTCTGCGACGCCGCGGACACCGTCGGCGGCGCGGGAAAACCGTCCGGAGCCGGCGGCGGCGACTGCGGGATAGCGCTGTTGGATTCCGCCACCGAGCCCGACATCGCCCGGCTGCGAGCGCTGTGGGCGGCCGCCGGAGTGCAGCACCTGCCCGTTCGGGTACGAGACGACGAAATGGACTGCCGATGACCGGTGACCGCAAGGGCGATCACGTGCGGCTCGCCGCCGAGCAGCAGCGGGCCGGCGGCGCGGCCAACGAGTTCGATGACGTGTCGTTCATCCACCACGCGCTGGCCGGCATCGACCGGGACGACGTCGGCCGGGCCACCCGCTTCGGCGCGGTGGACGGGCCGGCGCCGCTGTACATCAACGCGATGACCGG